>NZ_JACJPB010000020.1:0-35013 GCF_014695825.1 Coleofasciculus sp. FACHB-542
TCGACAGAGCAAAAAAGTTCTTCTAGACTAAGCATGGGACGAGCCTGTAAAGCTGTTGTGTGATGACTTTTAGCTTACTCGCTTGTCCCCTCCTTATCCCGAACTCAGGTTAAATTAAGAAAGTTAAGAATGACAGACTTTCCTAGTTCCTCGTCTCTCGTTGCTTCATGTATCTTTCGATGAGGAGGAT
Source organism: Coleofasciculus sp. FACHB-542 (assembly GCF_014695825.1). Taxonomy (NCBI): domain Bacteria; kingdom Bacillati; phylum Cyanobacteriota; class Cyanophyceae; order Coleofasciculales; family Coleofasciculaceae; genus Coleofasciculus; species Coleofasciculus sp. FACHB-542. Next base: position 191 of record NZ_JACJPB010000020.1, read on the forward strand.
GGCAACAATGTCATCGATTGGTCGGGGTAGACTCCGCATCCCTTGGGGAATCAGGCGTCCTAAACCTTGGGGAGGGTACATTTGCCAATAGCGATCGCGTGCTTCCAATGTACTGTAGCGCTCATCTACCAGGACAATCGGCACCGACGTTGGGAATTGCTGAAGTTTCTTTTTCCAACTTTTGGAAGTGGTTTGATCGCCCATCACCAGAGTATCAATCGGGTACTCTTCACATAAGTCAAGGATCGTTGCGATCGCTGCTTCTGCCGGTACAACCTGGTGGTAATGCAGAGAATTGTCTTTCCCCACTACGGCTAAACCACACTTATCGCGCCCTGGATCGAACCCTAAAATCATCTGAATTGGCTAATCGCTAATTTACAAATGGTTAATTGCCATTAGTCATCATCTCATCACTAATGACTAATAAATTACATCCTCACCACAACTTCTCCGTCTTCAACCGCCTCCAAATTTAATTTCATCGGTCCGGCAATATAGGCGTCCTCAGCCACGACCGCTTTCAGAGAAATCGGCTTATTGTGCTTTTTCAACTGCTCGATAAACCGAATCAAGCTAACAATTCGATTGTCGCCAACCTGAACTGTATCGCCCAAAATCCCCGCGCGAGTAGCTCGGAACTGGGATGCTCCAAGCAGCAGGTCAATCCGCTGCCGAATTTGTTGGTCGGTCATGTTTGAAGGATCGGCAGATGTCGTTGCTACGACTTCACCAGTGCGGAATACAACTTGATTGGGTGCGGCGTCTGCAAAGACTTGTACCTGCTTTTCTCCCTGGACATAGTTACCAGCCGAAAAAACTCGGACTACATAGTTTCGACCATCCTGAATCTGGTTGATCAGTTGCTCTACCTGTGCCTCTGTAATTTGCACGACCCGTTCGTTCGCCACCTTGTTGAGACCGGGTTGGGTCGCTTTAATCGCTGTCCGATTCGCTTCCCGTAACAGCTGCTCAATGACCTGTCGGGCTGCGGCTGGCTCGACAATACGAAAAACGCCAGCCGCCAGAACCTGACCGCGCAGCAGTGCCAGACTACCCTGACGCAATGTTTGATAAGACTGGTAATACTGTTCTAAGGTTGCCACTTCCTGCTCTAGGGAAGCTTGTTGTTTTTCGAGTTCTTTAAGGCGATTTTCTCGCTGGGCAATCACCTCATCTCGTTGAGAAATTTTGTTGTCAAGTAGAGATAAGGCTTTGTCTCGCTGGGCAATTTGCTCATCGCGATCGCTCAGGCTCTTCCGAAAGGCAGCAAGTTTCTCATCAAGTTCGACAAGGGCTTGATCCCGCTTGACAATTTGCTCATCGCGTTGGCTAATTGCTCGGTCTTGCTGGGCAATTTTTTGGTCGCGCTGAGTCACTTTCGCTTTGAATTCAGTAATTTCAGCTCTGACTTGATTTCGCTGCTGGAGCAATTCTTGGCGTTCTGCTTGAAGTTGTTGGATTTCCGAACGTAGCGTCTTGGCTTGCCCTGAGACAGATGTAAGCTGTTTTTGGGTTTGCTGAAAGCTGCTGGCAACCCGGGTCAGTTCGCTTTGAGTCTGATTTAGTTGCGCCTCCGTCTGGCCTTGTTTAGCCAGCGCAGCTGCCAAAGATCGATTAATCGCATCTAAGCGCTGCTGAGCGACAGATTGCTGGGTGCGAGCTTGAGCGAGTTCCTTCTCTACTTGCTCTTTTTGGGCGGCGGTTTTAGCAAGTTCGCTTTCGGTTTTCCGTTTCTGCTCGTTCGCTTTAGCAATATCCTTACTTGCTGTCTTGAGTTTTTTCTGCACTTCTTGGAGTCTAAAAACTCCAATCCGCAATTGTTCGCTGGTCGCGAAGATGATTGTTAGTGTTGAGGCAGAAATCGTTAGCCCTGTCAGAATCGTTACTAAAACAGCTGTTTTGCGGGGACGCAGATTGAACAACGACAGGCGTGCTTTTCCCACGCGCGTGCCAATGCGATCGCCTACCGTTGCGATGACGCTTCCCAACACTAAAATAGACAAAATCAGGAAGAGCGCACTGTCGGTCATTGTCTGCTACAGTCATTCCAGTTACAGCCTATCGCATCGCAGGCTAGAGAAAGGGTTAACAGGAATTAAAGATCGAAGGTGAAATCGGAAAGGTTAAAGGTTGGAAGGTTGAAAACTATCCGCTTAAAACCTGACACCTTTTAACTCAACTCCCGACTAAATGTTAAAACTGGATAACCTGCTCGCGCTACCATGCCGTTTTAACCAACAACCTAACCTACAACCTGACGAGAGCCTCTAGCTGTTTTCAAGTAAACTGCTGACTCAGTGTAACTGGGTTGTGTACCGTAATTTTTTTCTTGTGGATAGAAATCATTTTTTCCTCCCGCAAATCTCCCAGTAAGCGGGTGACAGTTACCCTGGTGGAGCCGATTGCTTCTGCGATCGCTTGGTGTGAAAGCTTCAGATCGATCGTAATTCCATTGGCGGTAGGAACGCCAAAATCACGGCACAGAATCAACAGAAAACTCACCAAGCGCGATCCCATATCTCGGTGAGCTAATGTCTCAATCATCATTTCTGTTTGCAAAATGCGCGAAGAAAGCCCTCGCAGCATCAACATCGATAGCTCCGGATTATCCTTGAGCGATTGCTCTACCTGATCGATCGGTGCCGAAAGCAGCTCCACTGGCGTAAATGCTACAGCGTGATAAAACCGATCCGAACGATGCCCTGTAATTAAGGACAGTACTCCAAAAACGCTGTTTTCTCGCAGCAGCGCCACGGTAATTTCTTCCCCAGCTTCATACACGCGAGACAGCTTTACTGCACCTTTGAGCAAAAAGTATACCCGTTCAGCCGGGTCTCCTGGGAAAAAGATCGTCTTGCCCCGCTCAAAAGTTTCCACCACGGGTGGAAACGCCCCACCTCCCAGTTGACGGAACACAGCTGCTAGCGGTCTATCTTGCGTCACTGCCACTTCCTTTTTCCTAAATGCTGCCCTACAGACTTCTGCAACTTTCTGTCGGAGGAACTTTAACCATAGCAAAACAACTATGAGAGTTTTCTGACATTAGACACAGATAAACTGACTTCCAAGCGGTTTTTGTGCTATTTGATACAAAATTTTAAAGTAGTTTCCCCGGCTACCTTCTTTAGTTCTCTCCCTGCTCAAGGCAAGTAAGATTATGACGGAAAATGTTGATATCTTGACAGTATCTGCGCTATCGGGTGGGATGCATGGTGAGTAAGGAGGCACGCTCCTTACCCGTACTAGACAGCCTCGCTCCGGGCGATCGCGATCTTGAATACTCCCCTAAATCGGATATCCTCTAATATTGCCTTCAAAATCGACATTTATGCTAGATTTAACCGGAAAAAACGCCCTTGTCACCGGCATTGCCAACAACCGATCGATCGCCTGGGGGATTGCTCAGCAACTGCACCAAGCGGGTGCGAATCTAGGAGTGACTTACCTGCCAGACGACCGGGGTCGCTTTGAAAAAAAAGTGGCAGAGTTGGTAGAACCCCTCAACCCCAGCTTGTTTTTACCCTGCGATGTCCAGAATGAGACCCAAATTCAGTCTACATTTGACGCCATCCGCGATAAGTGGGGTAAGCTAGACATCCTGATCCATTGTCTTGCCTTTGCGAACAAGGAAGATTTATCAGGTGATTTTAGTACCACTACCCGTGCTGGCTTCACCCAAGCTCTAGAAATTAGTACCTATTCGCTGGTGCAACTTGCAGGGTCAGCAAAACCACTGATGACAGAAGGTGGCAGCATTGTCACGCTGACTTATCTAGGCGGCGTTAAGGTGATCCCCAACTACAACGTGATGGGAATTGCCAAGTCTGGACTGGAAATGAGTGTCCGTTACCTGGCATCTGAATTAGGTCCACAGAATATTCGCGTGAATGCAATTTCGGCAGGTCCCATCCGCACTTTGGCATCGTCGGCGGTAGGTGGCATCCTGGATATGATCCATCACGTTGAGGAAGTGGCACCGCTTCGACGCACTGTAACTCAGAAAGAAGTGGGAAATGCGGCTGCTTTCTTGTGTAGCGATTTGGCAAGCGGCATTACAGGTCAGGTGCTGTATGTCGATGCGGGATACGAGATTATGGGGATGTAAAAAGAATCAAACATTAAAAATTAAAAATTAAAAAGCAAAGATTCTGCTAATTTTTAATTTTTAATTTTGCATTTTTAAGGCTTTCGCGTCTCCCAGATGCTCAGTAACGTAGGATAATAAACTTAACTTTATTTTCTTGAGTGAGCATCTGCGATGCAGGCACGCGATCGCCAATTTACACCTTCTCCAAGCATTGAACAGCTTTTGTCTCCTCGCATGGCAAGGGTTCCCCGCAAGACGGGCGAAACGGATGTCATCGTCACCGTCAAATTAGACGGGAATGGCACTTGCAATGCCAAAACCGGCATTCCGTTTTTAGACCATATGCTGCATCAAATCGCCTCTCACAGCCTGATTGATTTGGATGTAGCCGCGACGGGAGACTTGGAAATTGATGACCACCATACCAATGAAGATGTGGGAATTACCCTAGGAATGGCGTTGCATCAAGCACTGGGCGATCGCAAAGGAATTGTCCGATTTGGGAATTTCCTCGCCCCTCTCGATGAAGCGTTGGTTCAGGTAGCGTTAGATTTTTCCGGACGTCCTCATCTGAGTTATGGCTTAGAGATTCCCACTCAGCGAGTCGGGACTTATGACACCCAGCTGGTGCGGGAATTTTTTGTGGCGTTGGTCAATCACAGCCAGATGACGCTGCACATTCGCCAACTAGATGGAATTAATTCGCACCACATTATTGAAGCGACGTTCAAAGCGTTTGCGCGATCGCTCCGCATGGCAATCGAAGTTGATCCCCGTCGTGGCGGTACGATCCCCAGTTCTAAAGGCGTGTTATAGGTTTCCTTGCAAATACACTCCGATAAAGGCAACGAGAGCCGGGGAAATCCTCACCAGGCTCTCGCTTCATTCTGCTGAAGTTTCCGCGACCACTGACTCTCAATTCTTCTATGTCTTCAGAAATGAGAACTTATGGAAGAGGTTTGCGGATATAGCCATATTTATTGCCAATCTTAACTTTTGCTAGCCCTTGCGAAAAAGATTGAGCGCTATCAAATTGGGGTTTAATTACGAATTTGCCACTCTTATTGATATAGCCCCATTTGTCGCCGTTCTTTACCGCTGCTAGGTCTTCTGAAAAGTTATAAATATTATCAAATTGTGGGGGAATGACAACATTGCTTGCCTTGTCAATATAGCCTACCTTAGTGTCTATCGTTATGCCCGCCAGCCCTTGAGAAAAGTCCCCAGCCCAATCAAATTGGAGTGGAATAACAAGATATCCCATTCTGTCAATATAGCCCCACTTATTATTACTGGATATCACTGCTAGTCCTTCCGAAAAAAACTTAGCTTCCTCAAATTCCAACGGAACAATAACGTCTCCCCGATTATCGATATAGCCCCATTTGTTGTCTTTTTTGACTGGCGCGAGTCCTAGGGCTGATTCACTGCGATCGCTTATAGAAAAAGATTCAGCAACATCAAACTGGGGCTGAATGACGAAGTTGCCTTTCTGGCCGATATAGCCCCACTTTTTACCGATTTCTACCGCCGCCAGCGCTAACGCAGTGCGATCGCTTATAGAAAAAGATTCAGCAAAATCAAATTTTGGGTTAATTACCAAGTTCCCTTTCTTATCAATATATCCCCACTTTCCATCTATCTTTACCGCTGCCAGCCCTTGAGAAAAATTCTTAGCCAAATCATATTTTGGTTTAATGACTAAGTTGCCACTCTTGTTGATATAGCCCCACTTGTTCTTTAGTTTGGTAGCCGCTAACCCTTGGAAAAAAGATTCGGCATTATCAAATTGAGGTTTGATTGCGAAGTTGCCTTTATTATCAAGATAGCCCCATTGGCCGTCTATTTTGACTGCTGCTAGCTCTTCTGAAAATGAATCAGCCCAGCTAAATTTAAGCGGGATGACTATTTGCGAATTACGGGCTTGTCCCTCAGTTGCATCAAAATTAACTTGAGAAGTCCGAAAATTTGAGATGGCTTCACATCCAGAAATTAGAGCGATCGCTAATCCAAACAGAAGGCTGGCAACCGCGACAAGCAATCTGTTGTGAGTTGCAATTTTCATAAAAGTACCCTATCCAATCGCAGCCAACATTTAAGTAATCAATATTTGTTAATCATCTGAAGTAAACCCTGTTATTGTCAGTGAAATTCTAAAGCTTGCTGGTAATGCCTGACTAGATTAGGCTATCCGAATTTAGAATTAAAAAATTAGAAAGGCACCCAGCTAGCTGAGTGCCCCTGTTTTATATCAGCGCGTGGTTGCGCGTGATTACTGTTTCAACATCAAGAAGGGGTGCGAGGAGCTGTCAGGACATCCCAAGCCGCTTTAGCAGCTTCGGCAAGGCGATCGCCTAAAGTTGACACTTCCTTCACGATGGACTCCCAGTTCTTCTCTGCATCCATTTGAATGAGTTTAATCGAGTATGAAATTCGCTCTGGATCGAACAACTTATCCTGTTCAATCTTCTCCCGTGCTTGTTTCACTGCATTAAGATAGGCATCGCGAGTATATTCGGTAGCAGATTTTGTTTCTACCTGCGCCCGTTTTTTAATGGCGTCAATCAGCGCCATCGTTTCACGCTTCAAATCTTCGGATTCGCCTGCCATATTTTCATCAACGATAGCCTTTGTCTCCGGGCTAACTGTTATGGCGGTTTCTGTATTATTAGGGACTTCTGTATTCATGGCTACATCTCATGAGTAGAGTTTTGAGTGAAAAAGATTAGCTTTTAGTAAGGTTCGGCTACTAATTTCACAAACCGGAAAATTGAAGAAATGCTAGTACAGACCAATAAATCATCAGCGGTAGCTAACTATTGGGGCAAGAAACGCGATCGCACGACCAATTGTGACAGCAACGGCTTGAGTTAACGTGTCGCGATTGTAGATATGGTAGAGTTCGTAAGTTCGTCACAGCTACTAAAGCAATCCCTACCAAGGCACCCGTCCAACCACCAATGAACCAGTAGCTGACGGTAATGATTGGCGCACTAAACAGACCTAATCAGGCAACGGTTTTAAACTGATTCACTCCGCTTGCTCTCGTTGAAGGCATCTGCTTAAATAAAGGGCTATATCAGAAATAGCATTTCTGTAGTATATTTCCTTCAGCCTATCGGTATAATTTCAGAGGGTTATGGGAAAAAACGATAGCAAAGGTACGGGTTAACCAACCTAACCTCCTATGAGAAATCGCTGGATTGAAGACCCTTCATTCCCCAGTCCGAGAGTCTAATTTTCAAGTTAAATGCTGCAAGACCCCGCGATTCGTCATCCCATTGCCATCAGTTTAGGAGCGATCGCTGGAGCATTGAGTCGCTACTATCTCACCCTCTGGTTTGCCCAACGCTTTGGTACCAGCTTTCCCTACGGCACCTTTTTTATCAACCTTACAGGTTGCTTTGGGATGGGTTTTTTTGTCACTTTTGCCTTAGAACGGGTGGCGAATATTCCTCTAGATGTGCGATTGATGGTAACGACCGGCTTTTTAGGAGCTTACACAACTTTCTCCACTTATGGGTTAGAAACATTTACTCTACTGCGCGATCGCAGTTATGCCGCCGCCGGTATTTACTGGGCAGGTAGCGCCATATTTGGAATTATTAGCGTTCAGCTAGGCACGCTTCTGGCTCGGAGCGGGCGGTAGCAAAAACCCTATGACTGCTTAGCACACACCATTCCCAGAGCCTTCAATCTCGATCCTTGGAGACTAGACTGGTGCAGGAAAAATATCAACAATTGATTAAGTAGGGCGGTTGGCTCTCATTGGTGCTGCATTTACTCTTAAATCCCACGAAAACAACCGTACCAATGCCCTTTAGACTAAAAGCAGCAACAAACTTAACACTGGATTAAGAGGGTCTACCTTGACTGACACCAATACTCCTTTCCAGACAGTCTCGCGCAGCGAACTCCGGCAGCTCGTCCGAATGCAGCTGCAAATGCTGCTTGAGGCGGAAGACCTTCAGGGGGCAAAAGCAATCCTCGTCCCGGTGCAACCGGCGGACATTGCAGAAGCCATTGAAGGGTTGCCAGAGGCGATGCAAGCGATCGCCTTTCGCTTGCTCTCCAAGGACGAGGCGATTGAAGTTTATGAATATCTCGACTCTAGCGTGCAGCAGGCGCTGATTGAGGAATTCCGGCGGCAGGAAGTTCTGGACATTGTTGATAAAATGTCCCCTGATGACCGGGCACGACTTTTTGACGAACTGCCCGCTACCGTTGTCCGTCGTCTGCTCGAACAGCTCACCCCCACCGAACGCCAAGCGACAGCTCAGTTGTTGGGTTACGAGGCTGGTACTGCTGGACGATTGATGACACCAGAGTATATCTCTTTGAAAGAAAACATGACGGTGGCGGAAACGCTGGAGCGAATTCGCAGTTTAGCCCATGCTACTGAGATTATTTATTACCTTTATATTACGGATGCTGCTCGTCACTTGTCGGGCATTTTATCCTTACGCGATTTGGTAATCGCCAATCCCGAGCAGAAGATTGGGGACATTATGACTCGTGATGTGGTATGCGTTTATACCAGCGATGACCAGGAAGAAGTGGCGCGGCTGATCGGGCGCTATGACTTTCTCGCTGTCCCGGTGGTAGACCGGGAGAAGCGTTTGGTGGGCATTGTCACCGTTGATGACGTGATTGACATCATTGAACAAGAAACGACAGAAGATATTTACAAACAGGGCGGTCTCCAGTCGGGGGGCGACAATTATTTCCAGACAGATTTACTCACGGTGGCTCGCAAGCGAGTCGTCTGGCTGTTCGTTTTGCTACTAACTAATACTGTCACCGGCACGATTATCAAAGCGGAAGAGGAAATTCTTCGGCAAGTGGTATCGCTGGCGGCGTTTATTCCCTTGTTAACTGGCACTGGCGGGAATGTCGGTTCTCAATCCTCGACAGTCGTGATTCGGGGCTTAAATACCGAAGAACTTCGAGAAATGGGGCCAGCACAGGTGGTAATGCGAGAAGCGATCGCTGGGGCGCTCCTGGGAGTGATGTTAGGCACCGTAGCCACCTTATGGGCTTTTTGGCTCCTGAATGGAGATTGGTCAGTCTCGCTGGCTGTAGGGATTAGTTTGGTGGCTATCTCGATTTTGGCATCAGTTGCGGGTTCCGGTCTTCCGTTCATCTTCCGCGCCGTCGGGTTAGATCCGGCTTTGATGTCAGCACCGTTTATTACAACGGCAGTTGATGTATTGGGCGTACTGATTTACTTTAATTTGGCGCGGCTAATTTTGAAGTTGTAGAAGCGAGTAACTGGGTATTCAGTTGAATCAGGAAGTTATGAGAAGGTGATATCAAATCCGCTTGAGCAACCAGCGCATTCTTGTCGGCGTAGCGTCCTGAAAGGGTATAGAACCATAATTCCTGCGGCTTCGCTTTTCCCTCGCCGCTGACAAAGAGGGTTTGGGGATGAGCTTTCAAATGATAGCGACTCAAACGAATTTGATCTACGTAAAATTAAACGTTGAGAATGAGATTTCGCGTCTACAATTCTGTTGCTGTATCAGGAGCAACAATTTCCCCTTCCATACTCATTAAGGAGTCTTGATCGGTAATCAAATCACTCAACTCATGGAAAGTGACGCCCATATCTTCACAAGCTTTCTTGAGTTCTCGCTTAAAGGTGCCTAAATCCTCACCATAGCCTGACAAATGAGCCGCAGTTTCAACTCCCTGTTTTGCATTTGCTTTAGCACAATCAACCAGCTCTAAACCTTTCAGAGGTATTGGTGAGGCCATAAGTAGTTTTGAATTTTAAGTTGTATTATTTGCAGCATACTGAGATTTACTCCAGAGACTTATCCTTCTGGAGTTAGAAAATCGAGGGAATTCAAATGCTTTTAGCGATGCTGCCAATATTTACAGACAGCATAGGCGAGGGTAACGACGCCGGTAATAATGGCAGATTCATCCACCTCAAATTGGGGATGGTGCAGCGGGTAGTTTTTTCTGTCCGGGTATCCCACACCTAGTCGAAACATCGTACCAGGAGAGTGTTCCAGATACATCGAAAAGTCTTCCGCACCGAGAGAGGGTTCCAGTAAAATTTGGACGCGATCGCTTCCCCACGCTTCTTTGGCAGCTGTTTCCACCAACTGAGTCAGCGCTGAGTCATTTTGCACAGAAGGGACTCCCCGGCGATAGTTGACTTCGCAGGTAGCACCGTAAGTTTTACAGATATTGCAGACAATCTGCTCGATCCACTGGGGTAAACTGGCATGAGTTTCTGGATGCAGCGATCGCACGGTTCCTAATAATCGCACATGGTCGGCAATCACATTCGGGGCGCGTCCACCCTCGATTTTACCAATCGTTAGCACGACCGGGCGCAACGGGTTCTGTGTGCGGCTAATCGCTTGCTGAAGAGAAGCGATCGCTTGCGCTGCAATCCAAATTGCATCAACTGCCTCATGAGGACGCGCCCCATGCCCAGATTCGCCTTTAATAATAATCTCCAGATCGTCTGCGGCTGCTGTCAACGCACCGTAACGAATTCCCACCGATCCCGCCGAAATAGAAGGGAAAACGTGAACGCTCATAATCGCGCTGACATTCTGCATCACCCCATCTGCAACCATCCACCCAGCTCCTTGGGCAATTTCTTCGGCTGGCTGGAACAGAAAGCGCACATCTCCTGGCAAGGCATCTCCGAGCTGAGATAGTATCATCGCCGTCCCTAAACCGACTGTGGTGTGGACATCGTGACCGCAGGCGTGCATAATTCCCGGAAGACGCGAGGCATACTCTAAAGTGGTGCGTTCTACGATTGGCAAAGCATCCATATCAGTACGAATTGCCAGTAGTCGATCGTCGATGCCTTGTCCTTTTAATTCTCCAATTACGCCAGTTTTACCCACTGCTTCTTGGACGTGAAGTCCACAGGAAGACAAAACGCCAGCAACATAGGCAGCAGTTTGGTATTCTTGACCGCTTAGTTCTGGGTGAGCGTGGATATGTCGTCGGATTTCAATCAGGCGAGGCGCTAGTTTTTCAGCAATGTCTTTAATACGAGTCAGCACAGATTTATTAATTGAGTGAGCGTTTATTTAATGATAAGAGTTGTAAAAACCTCAACTGCCCTTTAAGGATTCAATTATAAAGACTGTGAGCGATTACTGAATAATCGGTAAATAGAAAGCCATTGCAGAATATCCGCAAAAGCAGTCATCTAACCTTGACAAAAACAGGGCGAAGGCTATATAGAGCTGGCTGGACGTGATGCGATCGCTACTGGGATCGATTGATTTCAAAACCTACTATTAATAATCATTCCAAAATATAAATATCTTTCCACCGACATAGTTGCATCTACAGGTTTCGGTACTTAATTCATAATAATTTCAGGTGATAATGACCGATTTTGAGGCGATTTCCAGAGGTTATAGAAATAAGTTAAAGTTAGCATTGCCAGAAGGATTACTTTATCAAGAAGTAAAAAACTACCAACTGCTGACAAGTAGCGATCGCCTTCAGCTAATTATGCAAAGTTTGTAGTCATGTATCTGCTTGAGCGATCGCATTAACCCGTTACTAAGGTCTAGACGTATCGGTAGCTTGCAAAACCCAGTCTAGGTGTAACAAAATGTTACCCTAGCGAGTCTGGATCTAACCCCATAGCACGAAGTTGTTTTGCTAAAGTTTGGGCGCGTTGTTCGGCAAGTTGGGCGCGTTGTTCGGCAAGTTGGGCGTTTTGTTCGGCAAGCTGAGCGCGTTCTTCCGGTGTCAGCAATCTTTGCCCTTGCTCGTCGTACCAGTACAACCACTCCCGCGTTATTCCTTGATAAATTCCCCGTTCTGTACCAATCGCCAATCCCATTTCTGGGAGCCAAACCGGGTTTCCTGGCTGCAACACATATTCGCCATCAACCAACCGATGCACCTCCAAATGCGGCTTTCTGCGACGGCGTGACGAATAAATTACGTAGTACAAAACCCCTAAATTCGCATAATCTAGCTTTTTTTGGCTATATTCTTTCCGATAAGTTTGGGAGACAACCTCCAACACCATCGTTGGGACGCGCTCTTCTTCCCAAATCGCATAACTTAAGCGCAGCTCCTCGTCAAAAAACCGCTCGACTCCTAAGCTAAGAAATCCATCGGGTACAATGGCTGGTTTATCAGGATCGTAGTAAATCCCCATATCTACGCCAAAAAACCAATCCATCCGATCTGCCCAAGCCATCGCCAATATTGCTTTTAGCAAACCAGGGATTAAATCTTGCAGTTCATTATCCACAGGCGTTTCGTCAGAGTCGGGTAGCTCCTCGGAAGAGGGAAAATACTTTGGTGGCTTGTACTCTAACATGACTAATTTCCCTAAGACTACTGACTCTATGATAAATAAGTAGATACAAACAAAAAAATTAGAGAAGCCCATTTTCTAAAAAATGGAATTTCTCTAAATTTATTTAATGCAAGTAGACTTGTCCCTTAAATAAAAACTTAATCGCAGACTGCAAAAGTTTTTTGTTTACCATCTAAGAAGTATAAAGCCTCAGAACAGTAAGCAAGAGAATCTACATCTAGTTGTTTGGGTGGTTCATCGGTCTTACTAACTTTCCACAATTCAATCGCTGGTGTATTAACATAGGTTTTTTCTTCTGGCGATTCCGCTTTCAAAGGACTATACTTGCGGTTAGCTAAACCTTTTTCTCCTGCGGGTTTGAAGTCCATTGAAGTGTAAATTACCCCTTCTTCTGGCTTCGTGGTGCGCCTGTAATCTTTCACGAGCGATCGCTTAAACTTTTCATTGCCTTGATTCAGGGCGATTTGAAATCGGAAATCAGCCGTTTCTTCAGCTACTAATAACATTGCATAGTCTTTCAAGCCATCTTGATTAAAATCAGCCGAGAAGATGCTGCAAGTAAACTTCTGGTTCGGAGTTTCACTAGACTTAAAGTTGCGAATCGACGGTACAAAATCGGATTCCTTAGCGAGGCGGTGTTCGCCAAGGGTTGCTTTCACAGGTTGCGGGACTTCGCCTTGACACTGCAAATTGGGTAACTCAGCCACTGTTGAGGGAGTTGGGGAAGTTGTCGATGTTGTTGATGTGGACTGGTTGGAATTTGTTGTAGAGTTACAAGCACCCAACATCAGAACCATTGCCAATAAGAAAATTTTTTTTATCATGAGCTGCTAATTAAATCTGTCTGCTCAAGTAGAGCTTCCAAGGCGCGATCGCAAATTCCGGGGATTAAGCGATCGCGGCTCAGGCGACACGTCATTAACGCCAACCTAACCAACGCAGAAAAGGCACAACCAAGTAGTAACTCACGCCCAGCCAGAAGGCAATCGTGACACCCAGGAGACTGAAAAAACCAAGGCTAGGAAGGAGATCGAACGAACTAAGAGTAAAGAACCCTAAACCCCCAAAGATTCCGGCTGTGCCAGCTGCGGCGACAATGGCGTGAACCAGTTGATGGCTGGGCAAACCAAGACCGAGCGTTAACGGGCCAACAGCAACTGCAATCAACGTGACCATTTGCAGCACCGTTCCAGCAGGCATCAGATGGCAAACCAGCCACCCTAACCCATAGCCAAAGACACCCATGAGTCCAGCCACTAAACGGCGCTTGCGTTGACCAAAGCCACCAGCTTCAGTAAGACCCCAAGCCGTTCCCCATCCAGCGAATGCAAATAGCAGAATGGCTTGTCCGACTGGGGGTGGAATATAGGGGAAAACAGGTGGTAGCTGCGCCAGCAAAGCAGCGAAATGAGTCCCTAAAGGGAACACATAAGCCAAAGAAAAACCAGTAACAGCAAACACCCCCCCCGCAATTCCGCCAACAAGCATCTCCCAAAGCGTATCCAGGCAAGCTGTCACAACTTTAGCGATCGCTCGAACCACGAAAAGAGCCGTTTGACCCGCTAGCGTCACAATAGAGGCGATCGCCACCCACAAAAGCTTTAGGCTTCTGCTAGCGATGGTCGCGATCGCATCCGAGAAAGACTGCGGAACCTGACTGGTTTTCGTCTTCATGGAAGAATCCCCAGCCAGACGCTGCTGAATTTCCACAGCCGTCCCCGGTCGCTGGCGCACATCAGGCTGCACCATATCATCCAGCAAATCGGCGAAGGCGGGACTCACCGGGGCGCAATGACGCCAACGTAACTCTCCTGTCGCCGGGTCTTCCAACTCTGGGGGATATCGACCCGTGAGCAAGTGAATCATCGTTTGACCCAGCGCATAGAAATCTGCCGCCGGTCCCACCGCACCTCCAAAAATCTGCTCCGGCGGACTGTATCCGGGAGAAATCAAACGCGTTGAACTTGCCTCTTGTCCCACTTGGACAGTGCCTATCTGTTTTGCCCCGCCAAAATCAATTGCCACCAGTTGCCCGGTTTCCTGGCGCAGCATCAAGTTGGAGGGTTTAATATCTCGGTGAATAATCTGCCGCCGATGCAACTCTTGTAAAATATCGAGCGCTTGCTTCAGCCAATTCGCCACCTGCGGCTCGGGACACCCTTGGGGATAGTGGCGCTCCAGGATATCCTGCAATGTCTGACCGTTGATTTTTTCCATTACCAGACAAGGCAGACGCCGGTAAGAGGGATGACCCAAATTCACTACAAAATAGCTATCTGGCTCGACGCTAGGGACACCCGGATGATGCAGACTTGCTAAAACAGATGCTTCTTGCTCAAACAGTTCCTGCGCCTTTGATGAAGATTCCAGTAATACCTTCAGCACCCGGTCTTTTGCCAACTGCAAATCCCAGACTGTATAAATAGCAGCGAATCCCCCAGATCCTAGAGTCTGGAGAGGAATATAGCGATTGTTCAGATGTAGCGGTGCCCCACAACAGTTGCAAAATTTGTTTCCCCAAGGCTGGGGATAGGGACGCGAACAATCGGGATTAATACAGTGGGCAGCACTGGTCACAGACTAGAATTAGATGAAAACACAAGCTCCCTCGATTCTACTCGACGCCTCAGACTAACCGGAAAACCCGCCAGGATAATCTTCACCAGCGATAAGTAAATACGATACTACCAGCCCTTGAGGAACTTTATCTTTGTTCTAGAACCGACTAAGCGCTTGATAAGGGCATGGTGATTCTTAAAACGATATCCATTGGGTGGTATCGGGTGCAATCTAATAATTTAAAGTGTTTAGATACAAACAAAGCCGGAGAGTTGCTTCTCCGGCTTTGTTTTCACTTGTCGTGCTTCTTTAATGTATTACCAAAAACTTATTTGGCAGAGAGAGTAGTAGCGGTCTGCTGTTGAATCCATGCTGAATGCAAGTCCTCCTCTACAAAAGCCTTTTTCCCAGACTTTAAACTTTCAGCTATAAGCACTTTGATGGTTGGTAAATAAACCCCATTAACCATTTCATGTCCGTAACCAACCACTTTGCCAAAATGCCCAGTTTTCTGGCTAAGAACATCATCCCCTATGGCAAACATGATTTCCATCCTTTTGCGGTGATTCTTTTACTAATCTAATTACTGGTTTAAACCTTTGCTTCTATCAAAGGGAAGGAATAGCTGTTCCAAAGAAATACCCACATATTAAGTCATTAAGTGCTTTTGAATACATTACTCTGTAATTTGTTTGTTTTTTTAAAACAAACTAAATTTTTTTTGATAAGCTGTAATGTGGAACCAAAGCTTGCCAATTTTACAAGTTGCCGACAGTCTAATAAATTGAAAGGATCATTTATCTGATTCTCTCCATTAATCCTTTGTTCAAGCCTATAGCAAGCACAAACAGCAAAATTAAATAATAATATTAAAGGTAAAAGAGATCCAATATTTATGGCTAAGAATGAATTCCTAAATCAACTGCTTATAAATAAATTTTAAAAACATTATTTAACTAGCAATTGCTGTAACTAGAAACGGCGAACTAGTATACAAGAAGCAATTAATTCCCAAAGATAAAAGCCTCAACATTTTCCCAATTAAGGGAAGATGTTGATTTTCTTAAAAAATTAAGACGATCGGGAAGCTGAGAAAAACTAAAGTTTATGAGAAACTTGGACGCGATCGCTTTCTTAGGAAAAGTTTTTTCTTGCAAGTTTAGAGGGGACTTGAACCAAATCTCGGTATCAAGAGCAAACCCAAAAACGCAGGAATCGTTGAAGTGGGCGAACTGACAAGTCAGCGCTAGGCTAACGCCTCGCTTCGCTGTTTTCATGCCCAAGGGGCTGTACGCTAACGCGCACCTCATTATAAAAAACATTTAAGTATAAAAAATCAAGAACTAAAAACCTGAAGCTTTGCTAAATGACTCAATTCGTCGATTGCCTCAGTATTATTGCTGTTGAGATTAGTATTTATAGTTTCATAAGACTTACCAGCCTGTTGAGTCAAACCCGTGTAATTACCGGGACATTAGTGGCTCTTAGGCTAAATCTAGTGATTCTTCTGAGGAAATGAGTAGCCAGTGTGTGGAGTAATAAGGGAAGAACAACAACAGCCCAGAGCTGAGAAGGCTAAACCATGACGACCTACATTACTTTTGAAACCGCGCTACGGATGCTTGAAAACGCCTATTTAGCTTCAGTTATCTTCCTCCTTGCGGCTTCTTACCTGGGTTTAATCGCAATCGACAAGATTGAAAAAGCTAGCGACAACGCCCCCTCACGGCAACTCGGTTCTCGTTGAACAGCGATCGCTAAAAGTTCTCGCTCAAATAGTTTGACTGTTAAAAATACTCATCTAGGACTCGCGTCATACTCAACCAAGCTGCGAATTGAAGTTGACAGGCTTCTGGAATCATCAGCATCAATCGTGTAGGACAAGTAAATACCTACCTACTATGCCCCTAAGGAGTAGACTGCGATGGCCTTGTTTGACAAAGTATTCAGTACTCAGAACAAAGTTCAAGAAACGCTTAGTCCAACGGAAGCATTTGCTGCTATTACCTTAGCTGCTTGTGCCTCTGACGGATACCTCTCCGACGAAGAAGCACGAGGCATTTCTTCTACACTGTCTCGAATGAAACTCTTCAGAAGTTATCCAGACGATGTGATGAGACGGATGTTTGATAAACTTCTCGGTATTCTTAAACGACAAGGCCCTAGCGGGTTGGTTAAAGCGGCTCGTGAATCTCTTCCTCACGATTTACAGGAAACGGCTTTTGCAGTGGCAACCGATCTCGTCTTAGCCGATGGCATCGTTACCGAAGAAGAACAGAATTTTTTAAATGATTTGCATCAAGCTTTAGAGATTTCCACGGAAACGGCGGTGCAGATTGTGCAAGTGATGTTAATTAAAAACCGAGGTTAAACCTATCCCCTCACCCTTTCGGATTAAATCTCGATAAATATTCTTCAGTAGAGACTAAATGACCCCTGTTAAGGGGTTTTTTTTTCTGGTTACGATTCCCGGTATGCGCTCAGCACTCACATCGCTCAGAAATGTCTCAAATTTCTACTTTTTATCCAATTTTTATCAAGCTGTCTTCGTAGAGCATCTATATACTCTTGCGATCGCCATAACAGCGATCGCGCAGTCATTCTACTGTCTGGCGCTACTGACAAGGTTCTGCTTATACTTTCTAAAATAATTTATTTCTTCATCCTCCTAGGGGTATATTTTACTCTTTCTTTAGGTATACTTGGCAGAACCGCAAACACAGTTAGGAAGGAAACCTAAATGTCAGGAATGAACTACTTAGAGTTAGAACAAGAAATTGCCAAGATGGCTAGGGCGATGATGACCCGCAATAGCCAGATTGGGAAAGACCTGATAGCGAATTTGAGAAGTCAGATGACCCTCGAAGAGATCGGTGGCATGATGCTGGTGAGTATCGAACGTTTAATCTGGTTTGACAGCGATTCAGTGTTGTGGACGATAGAGAATCTCATTCCTGCCGATGTAATGCAAGAAATTCGCACCATTACTTCAGTAGCTGTCGGCAAACGTTTGATTTGCAAAGGATTTATGCCAGGAAAAGATTTTAGTGTCGATGCAGCTGGCAAACTGCTACTCAACGACAAAGCGAAAACAGCGATATTACCTCTGGCGACTCTAACTCCTTTGAAAAGTTGAAGATGCCGTCAGACGATTGGCTGGAAAGCACAACGCTAGCCTAGGGAAACGTCCTCAAGCATTGTGCTACAAGTCCAATCCTGGATGGGTAAACATCTTCATCTCTAGTGAGTCACAGGATTTATAGTGATAAGAATCACTAATGAGTCAAATGGGTATCACACCCCCTAAACAGATTCGATCACCGAGGGGTATAAGTAAATGCAAGATACTCAATTTAGAGGATTCTGTGACTTACGATGCCCGACAAAGCCCTCATCACCAAACCGATTAATCAACCCACAGAAATCTTAAGCCAGTTGCACAGCGGACAGCTCCTCCGGGTCAATGGTTGTCGCAGCAGCGCCTTAATTATCTGTCATCGCCACCATGCAGAATTGGCGGGTCCTGGTGCAGGGATTGGCAGTCTGTTTGATATTAATTGTAGCCGGGTGATTCCCATTGGCAACCCGTCAGTGGTTTGCCCTGAGTCTCGCGCCGAGCGACAAAAAGCTTATGAAATTCGGCAACAATGGATTCGCTTTACTCAAAAAGCAATGGAGTATTGCGTGCCGTTGCAGCGTGCCCGTGTCATTTTAGTTGTATTTGAAAAATACTTTGGTCTTGAAGCGACTGCCCAAATGCCGGATGAGATTCTGGCTCAATTGGTGGGAGTTTTGCCAAAAACAATCCAAATGGCGCGTCGAGTGACTAGCAAGCCCTGTGAGAGTACCCCAAAGCAATCTACCGTAAAGGTGTTAAGTCTAACAGAAGGATGAGAGATGAAAGGATTCGTTGATTCGTCTTCTTGTATCCTTCTGTAACCTGCCTTTAGCAAGGATGAAGTAGGAAAGAAGTACAGAACGAACAATTCCTTCATCGTTCATCCTTCGCCAGCAGGCTAGTGATTAGATCAGCTTGATGGCGCGGAGACCGAAATACAGCCCCACAGCAACAGCAAAAGCACCACCCAAAAGTAAGAAGTAAGCGATCGCTCCAGAGATTTCCATTTTTCCGATAGAACGCAATATCCACCATTGAAACATCAAGTGGAGTAGAATACAGCCCACGGGCGCTTGTTGGTTGATGGGGTTTGGTTTATGGAATCGGTGATTCGGGTTAATTTACCGCAGCAGGCTTACGAAATTGCGATCGCATCTTCTGGTCTAGGGCAACTAGGCGCTAAGATGACCAGTTTGAACTTGGGGAAGAAAGTGTTGGTTGTTTCTAACCCAGAAATTTTTCGGCACTATGGTCAAGAAGCGATCGCATCCCTTAAAGAAGCTGGTTTTGACGTTACCGAACTAACCCTTCCCGCAGGCGAACGCTACAAAACCCTTGACTCTGTCCAAAAAATCTACGACGCCACCTTGGAAAATCGCCTAGAACGCTCTTCAACGCTTGTTGCAGTAGGCGGTGGCGTAATTGGTGATATGACTGGCTTTGCTGCGGCTACCTGGCTGCGGGGGATTAACTTCGTACAAGTTCCGACAACACTCTTGTCAATGGTTGATGCTGCCATTGGCGGCAAAACCGGCGTTAATCATCCCCAAGGAAAAAATTTAATTGGTGCCTTCCATCAGCCGCGGCTGGTTTTAATTGATCCAGAGGTGCTGAAAACCTTGCCGGTGCAAGAGTTTCGCGCCGGGATGGCAGAGGTGATTAAGTATGGCATCATCTGGGATGCTGATTTATTTGAGCAGATGGAGCGATCGCCATATCTTGACTCACTCCCCTCTCTAGACGCTGGTTTATTACAAGAAATCCTGGCACGATCCTGCCAAGCCAAAGCCGATGTCGTCAGCAAAGATGAAAAAGAAGCTGGACTCCGCGCCATTCTCAACTACGGTCACACTATCGGTCATGCTGTAGAAAGCTTAACCGGCTACCGTGTCGTGAACCACGGGGAAGCAGTAGGGATTGGGATGGTCGCGGCGGGTCAGATTGCGGTTAACCTTCAGATGTGGGACAAGGCAGACGCCCAACGTCAAGATGCCCTAATTCAAAAAGCCGGATTACCCACCCAGCTACCAGCAGGGCTAGACATCGAAGCAATTATTGAGACGCTGCAAACCGATAAGAAAGTGAAAGATGGAAAGGTGCGGTTTGTCCTTCCCACCCAGATTGGGGCAGTAACTGTAACCGACCAAGTGCCGTCCGATGTAATACGACAGGTGCTGCAACAAATGGTTACTCACCAGTAATCTGTAAGCGCAAAAAGCTACACTGAGCCAACTGTTTTCGTCAAACGTCTCTGTTTATAGGGGCTTTCCGATGACTCACTTTGGCATCATCTGTCCTACCGCCTCCGGTCATCTCAACCCGATGACGACTTTAGGCTACGAATTGGTTTCTCGCGGTCATCGCGTCACTCTATTCGGGAAGCCTGTATTGGTGTTGCATTAACTGAGCAAGGGTCTTTGGGCGCTCTTGAGCGCATTAGTTATGGCGTTCTTATCAAATATTTACTCGAAGATGGCGATCGCAGCCGTCTTTTTTTTGCCTAGATGCTTAACATAAAAATTTTTAAATTAACATATTGCAACATTTAAACAACTAGAGCTATATTCGTAGGGTAAGTATAAATTCCTAAGACATCACTTCTGATTGAGTCTATACAGGAAACTTTGGCGAAGTACAGGTTGCTCTGTTGAGTGCCTGCAATACGCCACCTAAATGCCGCAATATCGCCTCAACCTTGGGTAGGTTCTGATGATCAGTACTCAATTTCCGTGGCTCACCACGATTATTCTGCTGCCGTTACTCGCTTCCTTCGCCATCCCCGTACTACCGGATAAAGACGGCAAGACCGTCCGCTGGTACGCATTGGGCGTAGCGTTAGTAGATTTTGCTCTGATTGTTTATACCTTTTGGCGTCACTACGACTTAAAAAACCCAACATTTCAGTTAGTTGAAACCTATTCTTGGGTGCCTCAACTCGGTCTAAATTGGTCTGTAGCGGTGGATGGGCTGTCTATGCCGTTGATTGCTTTGACCGGCTTAGTCACCACCCTGGCTATCTTCGCGGCTTGGAACGTTACAAATAAGCCACGTTTGTTTTACTTTTTAATGCTGGCAATGTACAGCGCTCAGATTGGCGTTTTTGCTGCTCAGGATATGCTTTTGTTCTTCCTGATGTGGGAACTAGAGTTAGTGCCGGTGTACCTGCTGATCTCCATTTGGGGAGGGCCAAAGCGCCAGTATGCTGCAACCAAATTTATCCTTTACACTGCCTTAGGCTCGGTGTTCATTTTAGTTGCCGGTTTAGCAATGGCTTTCTATGGCGATACCGTCACCTTTGACATGGCGGAACTGGCAGCCAAGCATTATCCCTTAGCATTGGAACTCCTGGCCTATGCTGGGTTCTTGATTGCCTTCGGCGTCAAACTGCCAATTTTCCCGCTGCACACTTGGCTACCTGATGCTCACGGCGAAGCTTCCGCCCCCGTCTCGATGATTTTGGCTGGGGTGTTGCTGAAAATGGGCGGCTATGCGCTAATCCGCATGAATATCGAAATGCTGCCTAGCGCCCATGTTTATTTCGCCCCAGTACTCGTGATATTGGGTGTCGTCAACATTGTCTATGGTTCTTTAAACGCTTTTGCTCAAGGCAATCTCAAACGACGGCTAGCTTGTTCTTCGATTGCCCACATGGGCTTTGTACTGATTGGAATTGCCTCGTTCACTGACTTAGGGCTAAACGGTGCAGTTCTGCAAATGGTTTCCCACGGGTTGATTGCAGCGGCGCTGTTCTTCCTCTCAGGCGTTACCTACGAACGCACCCACACCCTGATGATGGAAAAAATGGGGGGCATGGCGAAACAAATGCCTAAAGTTTTTGCTTTGTTCACCGCCGGTTCAATGGCTTCTCTTGCCTTACCGGGAATGAGCGGATTTGTCGGGGAATTGACAGTCTTTCTAGGCTTCACCATGAGTGATGCTTACAGTTCCGCATTCAAAGTAGTGGTGGTATTGCTGGCTGCGGTGGGATTAATTCTAACACCAGTTTATTTACTCTCTATGCTGCGGCAGGTGTTCTACGGTAAGCAGCATCAAGAGTTGGTAACAGATTTAGTGTTGCTGGATGCCCAGCCGCGCGAGGTGTTTATTGCCGCTTGCTTAATTATTCCGATTATCGGAATTGGTTTCTATCCCAAGGTGGCAACTCAAACCTACGATGTGAAGACTGTAGCGATCGCTGCCCAGGTTCACAATGTACTGCCTCTAGTCGCTCAAACCAAAGCGCCTCTCTACTCGCGCGGTTTGGTTGCACCAACTTTACCCGCTACTGCGGCTGGAAATTTGCTGAGTGCAGCCGAGTAATTGACTCGACTGTCCTTAGAAATCAATCGTGCTGATTTAAGGAGCCATCTTCATGGCTCCTTGTTTCTTTTGGATGGAGCCGAATGGTTAGGTTGTGGGGAATGGAGGAGCGATCGCTATTTTCTCGAAATAATAATCCACACCGCATGAATGATTCCGGGAAAATAACCTAGAAAAGTCAAGACGAGATTGATCCAAAAGTCTCTTCCAAAGCCAACTTGCAAGAAAACACCCAGCGGTGGCACAAAAATAGCGATCAGGATACGGAAGAAATCCATAAAAACACCTTTTGAGAATTAATGGGAATATTTTCTAGGATCTCATTGATTTGGGGAATTCTTCTCTCTATTCCGATAGAACTGTCAATCTATCGGTGAGTAGATAAAACAACTTTACTGTTATCTTTGCTACTAAAATGCTAAAAATCTTTAATGTTTAAAAATATTAAGTCAGTCGTCAGTAGAGAGGAATTTTGGGAACGGGAATTGCGGGCGATCGCCGAGAAGCAATGGTTTGTGTGAGACTATCGCGGAAATCCTCACAACATCAAGCTGGGCTGCATATTTATCAACAAGGCAGGAACTTTTTTGGGGAAAATCAGTCTAAGATGCGATGCTGCCCCAAAGAATATGAAGTTATTCTATTAAGAAAATAAAGGCACAAATAAGCAGAGCTATTATTGCAACAAATCCGGCAAAATCTGAGCATTGCTGATATGGGTATTACTGCTGATACAGAAGCGTTGTCTAGGCGGCTAAAGGGTGCAATGGTAGATGATCTAGACCAGCAGATTGAAGATTCCCTACAGCGGCTTGAGCATCTGTGGCAATGTGCTGGAAAGTTACCGATGTCTCACCAGGAGCCGCTCGTGGATGCTCTGAAAAAACTATCGACCCAGCTGCAAGAAATGCAGGCCGTCATTGAGCAACTGCGCCAACAAATTCAGCAAGAATTCGCTAACAAAAATCACGCAGGACTCAAAGAACAGCAGCGTTCCCCAACCGAAGGTGAGTTTATTTTCCTTTCCACTCACCAAAAAGCTTTACAAGCAATCGAGCCTGCTTATAGCAACTCAGAGGTGGTTTCCCAGGGAAAGGGGATTGGCTTTTTGGTGACAAATCCAGAAGCCGTAATTTTATCAGCCAACCGGACTAGCGGTGAGTGGCTCGAAAGCGTTCAAGAAAGCTTAGTCGGTAAGGCGCTGGTGGAGTTCGTGGTCACGGATGCTCGTGACGACTTTCAGACTCAACTCAGCGCCCTACAACAGGGATTTGTTGTCAATAACTGGGAAATCTGCCTGCAAACAAGGCAGGGTAGGACATTTAAGGCTATCGTCACTGTCGAGCCAGTGCAAGAGCCGCAACATCTGCAAGTCGTAGGTTTGCGCTGGCTGCTGCAACAAATGCTTCCGTGTCAAGCCGAGCGGGTAGTAGATTTTTCGGGGACAAATTGGGAGTGCGCCGATAGGGATCTAGAAAATCAGGTTGAGGGAAAAATTGCCCAAAATGATAGCGGGGTAAGGGATACGAGGTTGCAAAAAACGCTGCACGAGCAACCCCACGACCAGCTCAATCGCGATCGCACAATCCACTTGCAACAGATCCTTGACTTTGAAGCAATGCTTAAACGCATTACTGACAAAGTTCGTGATAGCCTCGACGAAAACCATATTTTGCAAACGGCTGTCGAAGAATTAACGTTAGTGTTGGGGATTGAAGGCTGCGATACAGCTTTATACGATGCCAATCAAACCACGGCAACAATCGCTCACGAATACACCCAAGGATTGCCATCGGCACTAGGAAAAGTCGTCACAATTTCTGACCTTTTTCAAGACGATGCTCAATTACTGAAAGGTCAGTATTTCCAGTTTTGTTACCTAATCCCTGAGATTCGAGGAGCGGTGGCTATCCTAGCTTGTCCGATTTTTGATAGCCAAGCAGTATTTGGGGATCTCTGGTTATTTAAGCGGCAGGAGGAAGCTTTCAACGAGCTAGAAATCCAGCTTGTGCAGCAAGTGGCGTCTCAATGCGCGATCGCAATTCGACAAGCCCGACTCTATCAAGCAGCACAAACGCAAGTCGCAGAACTGGAAAAGCTGAATCGCCTCAAAGATGACTTTCTCAGTACCGTTCCCCATGAATTGCGATCGCCAGTTGCCAACATGAAAATGGCGATTCAGATGTTGGGGATTGCCTTGAATAAAGACCACGGACTGTTTGCAGAACTCTCGAAGCCGCCCGCAGAAAGAAACAAAGTGGCTCGCTACTTCCATATTTTGCATAATGAATGCGAGCGAGAAACCAACTTGATCAACGATCTACTAGAGTGGCAGCGAATCAATGCAGAGATTCAGCCTTTGGTACTGACAAGCATTCAGCTAGAAGATTGGCTTCCCACAATTGTAGAAACTTTTCAAAAGCCAGCCCAAGAACGCGATCGCCACTTAGAAATTCACCTTGAGTCCGAACTGCCTCCGTTAATTTGCGATCGCACCAGTTTAGGACGCATATTCAGCGAGTTACTCAACAATGCCTGCAAGTACACGCCATCAGCCGAACGGATTGCAGTAAAAGCACGTAGCGTCGCAGATAAGATGCAAGTGAGCGTAATAAATACTGGCGTGGAAATTCCAGCCAGCGAGCGCGAACGAGTATTTGAAAAGTTTTACCGGATTCCCAACTCCGATCCCTGGAAGCAAGGCGGGACTGGCTTGGGACTGGCGCTGGTCCAGAAATTGGTTGCCAATTTAGGAGGCACGATTCATCTAGAAAGTGCTGCCAATTACACTTGCTTTACAGTGTCGTTGCCGCTGAAGCCTTCGACTCTTACTGAAGCGCAACCTTCCTGAGAAATGTGCCTTATTCAAGCTGACTAAACCGGCGATTATCGGTGTTTTTCCACTCCCATCTAGAGAGCAATTGATAATCCTAGATCCGTACTTTGATTTCTAGCATTTCATCCCGTTTCCAACTAAAGTCAGCCGCCACTGATTTTCGCTTTGTAGCCCAAAGTTGCGAGAACTTGGACGAGTTTCTGAGTATGATCGCCCTGAATTTCAATCGCATTTTCCTTCACTGTGCCCCCCGTGCCGCACTGAGCTTTCAACTGTTTCGCCAGGGCTTCCAGTGTTTCTAGTTTTACCTGAAAGCCACTAATTACAGTTACAGTTTTGCCCTTTCTTCCTTTCCGAGATGCCTGAACCTTGAGGTTTTGCTGATTGGGCGGTAGTTCTGGCACGGGTCGTTCTAAGGCATCTGAATTATCGGTGTTTCCGAATTCCGAGTAGATAACGCGATTTTGAGCGGGTGTTTTAGAACTGGATGCTTTGCCCTTGGAAGAAGACATAACAGTAAGTCAGGTAAAAGTTATTCAACAACAGATTAGATCGAGGAGGAGCCGGAAATCTCTTCAAAATTTGGGCGCGAGTTTTGTCCGCGATTTATTCAGATGTAGCAGTTCTCAATGAAAGTGTGAGATACATCTGTAAGAGCGCACCTGTCTACCCTGTAGGGCAATTTTAGCGAATTTGTTAAATCTCGCCGCCAAAATCGAACCAGTCGCCGCCGCCGTCTTCAAATGCCACTCCAGTTCCTATCTCAACGGCTGCACCTCCCAGCCCCACTCTATCTCCGAGACACTAGAACCTTCCAGCCCAGTAATTTTGTTTTGGATAAACTCATCGAAACTATAATGAAGTTTGTGTTGTAATTCCCACAATTCGCTGTGACACGTACTCCCATTTCTCCTGATTCCCAAGAAACTGCTAACGCTTCTACACAACAACCCGACGCACTAGGGCGATTTGGACGATTTGGCGGCAAGTACGTGCCGGAAACGTTGATGCCAGCGCTGAGTGAGTTGGAAGCTGCTTTTCAGAAATACCGAGCTGAACCCGCTTTCCAGCAAGAACTTCAAGGATTGCTGCGGGATTATGTAGGTCGCCCCAGCCCCCTTTATTTTGCCGAACGTTTGACGGCTCACTATGCAAAGCCAGATGGTACGGGGCCGCAAATTTATCTGAAGCGGGAAGATTTGAACCATACGGGTGCCCACAAAATCAACAATGCTTTGGCTCAGGTATTGTTGGCGAAGCGAATGGGCAAGCAGCGGATTATTGCAGAAACGGGTGCCGGACAGCATGGCGTCGCTACAGCCACGGTTTGCGCTCGATTTGGTCTGGATTGCGTCATTTATATGGGCGTCCAGGATATGGAACGGCAATCGCTGAATGTGTTCCGGATGCGGCTGATGGGGGCAGAGGTGCGCCCTGTGGCGGCGGGAACCGGAACGCTTAAAGATGCCACGTCGGAAGCCATTCGGGATTGGGTAACGAATGTAGAAACGACTCACTACATCTTAGGTTCGGTTGCAGGCCCTCACCCTTATCCGATGTTGGTGCGCGACTTCCATGCAGTAATTGGTCAGGAAACTCGCGCTCAAGCGATGGAGAAATGGGGCGGGTTGCCGGATATTCTCCTGGCTTGCGTCGGCGGTGGCTCAAATGCGATGGGACTCTTCTATGAGTTTGTGAAGGAGCCATCAGTCCGGCTGATTGGAATTGAGGCGGCTGGTGAGGGTGTTGATACCGAGAAACACGCTGCCACTCTTACCAAGGGACGGGTGGGAGTTTTGCACGGGGCGATGAGCTATTTGCTGCAAGATGAGGATGGTCAAGTGGTGGAGGCGCATTCTATAAGCGCTGGTCTAGATTATCCCGGCGTTGGCCCGGAGCATAGTTATCTCAAGGATGAAGGTCGGGCTGAATACTACAGCGTGACTGACCAAGAGGCTTTGGTAGCGTTTCGGCAGTTGTCGCAGCTAGAGGGAATTATTCCAGCGTTGGAAACGTCTCACGCGATCGCTTACCTGGATATTCTCTGCCCTCAACTGACTGGCAATCCCCGCATTGTCATCAACTGCTCTGGACGCGGCGATAAGGATGTGCAGACAGTTGCTAAAGTCCTGTCTCTTTAAAGGCGATTAGCTCTCTTTTCAAGTCGGTCATGGCTCAAGAGTAGTGAGTAAAAATTACTCACTACTCTTAATTCGTTATGAAACAAAACAAGGTGAAGTAGATTAATTAAAACCACCCTGTTTCACCCCAAAAGCGGAGATGGCTTAGAGGTAAGGTTGCGAGTGGATATATTGCACTCAATACATTGCACTCAACTGAGAACCCCTATCGTGAGTTCCATCCTCAGCGATTAGAAGAAGCCAGATTACGAAAGCGTGTAAATTGCGGATCGAATAATAGCCTTACAGTCCCTACTGGGCCATTGCGATGTTTTGCAATAATAATCTCTGCAATGCCTCGGTCAGGCGTGTCATTGTTATAGTATTCATCTCGATAAAGCATGATGATTAAGTCAGCATCTTGCTCAATACTTCCACTTTCACGTAAATCTGACATCATCGGGCGCTTATTGTTACGGGCTTCGACGCCGCGACTGAGCTGGGATAAGGCAATAATCGGGACGTTGAGTTCGCGGGCTAAACCTTTGAGACTCCGCGTCATTTTCGACAATTCTTGGACCCGATTGTCACCGCCCCCTTCCATTAATTGCAAGTAATCTAAGAGAATTAATCCCAACTGTCCATGCTGTTCTGCCTGGAGACGACGAGCTTGCGATCGCATCTGCATCACCGTCATATTGGGCGTGTCGTCAATGTAGATTGGCATCTCCGAGAGGGTGCCGAGGGCGTGCGAGAGTGGTTCCCACTCATTTTGACTAATTCGCCCAGCCCGCAGGCGGTTACTTTCAATTCCTGCCTCGCTAGCCAGCATTCGCTGCACCAGCTGTTCTTTGGACATTTCCAGGCTAAAAACAGCGACCGGCAATTTATGAAATTCAGCGATATTTCGGGCAATATTCAAACAAATAGCCGTTTTGCCCATAGACGGCCTTCCCGCCACGATAATCAAGTCAGAACGCTGAAAACCACCAGTCATCGCGTCCAGGTCATAGAAGCCACAGGGAAGACCGGGGAGAGCCAGATCCTGATGGCGGATTTCAATATCCTGAAACGTATTGATTAGGGTGTCGGAAATTGGTACCAGACCTTGCTGAGGGCGATCCTGGGTGAGACTAAAAACTTTCTGTTCTGCCTGGTCGAGAATCGTTGCCAGCTCGGTCGCTGTCTCATAACCTAACTGAGAAATCTCGCCACCTGCCTGAATTAACTTCCGGCGTAGGTATTTATCCATCACCAGTGCTGCATACTGGTCGATGTTGACAGCAGACACAGTGCGATCTACCAGTTGGGCTAACTTACTCTGTCCGCCCACTTTGTCAAGTTCGCTCCTGTCATACAGCCAAGTAGTGACACTCATCAAATCTGTGGGTTTGCCTTGACTGCTTAAGGCAAGGGCGGCGCGATAGATTGCCTTGTGAGCGTTAATTGAAAATGCGTCTGGCAGAAGGATATCGGCAACCCGACCGATGGCTTCCGGATCTAGTAAAATACCTCCCAAAATACTTTCTTCGGCCTCAATGTTTTGGGGGGGTAAGCGATTCGCCAAGGACGACATCGCTTCGTTACCGTTTTTGCCTTGGAAATTTAGTTCGTTAGCCATAACAAGGCCGTTCTCAGAAAGATTCAGACCATGACTATGATAACGGGGGTTAAGCGATCGCACTCCTGCTTCACTCAACCCCCTTCCTTGGCAGGAAAATATCGGTCAAACCGTTGTAGCGGCGACTCAATTTTTCAGGCAAGGCGCTCCGATTAGCTGGGCACAACCTGAATTTGCACAACTGCACTAACTTCAGGGTGTAGCTTGATCTCTGCCTTGTAGGTGCCCGTCTCACCAATATCGGGAAGACTGATCGTCCGGCGATCGATTTCCTTCCCAGTGGCTTGGAGAATGGCTGTCACCACTTCTGCACTCGTGACGGTACCGAAAATGGCATTTTCTTCACCCACCTGCTTGGCGATGGTGTAGCTGCCCACAGCTTCTATGGCAGTCTTCAGCTCAAGGCTCTGCTGTTTTTCTTCCAACAGGCGCACCCGCTCTTTTTCTTTGCGCCGTTCGACTTGCTTGAGCAAGCCAGCAGTGGCAGGGATTCCCAGTTTTTGGGGAATTAGATAATTGCGAGCATAGCCGGGAGCGACTTCAACCAAGTCACCGCTTTTTCCTAGCTTGCTGACATCTTGATTCAAAACTAATTGCACGCGCTTCGCCATAGTTTTTTTTCTGCTACAGACAAAAGAAAATTAATCGTGGGGTAGAACACTCCATACTACGAAAATATGTTGAGCGATCGCAATATAAAATCTGAATTCAGCGAATGCCTATCTGTTTGCCGGGGTACAGAATCCTAAAACCGATCTTTCATCCCCCGCAGCCGAGCAAAAGCCTGCACTGGATCTTGGCTGTTCGCTGCTGATTGCAGCGTCGGAGTGTCCCAGCGTAAAAATGGATTCGTGCGCTTTTCTACTCCTAGCTTCGATGGCACCGTTGCCTCCAAACGACTGCGGGCGTCTTTGACCTCAGCATAGCGGGATTGTAAATCTGGATTTTCCCCATCGACGGTGAGAGCAAATTGGAGGTTTTTCAGAGTGTATTCATGAGCGCACCAAACGCGGGTAGTATCCGGTAAAGCCCTAAGCTTGCTCAAGCTTGACACCATCTGGGTGGGTGAACCTTCAAACAGCCTGCCACAGCCACCGGCAAACAAGGTGTCACCACAAAATAAATCGCCCGTTTCCTCAGCAGTTGCTGGCAGGAAGTAGTAAGCAATGTGGGCGCGGGTATGTCCGGGAACAAAGAAAACTTCGCCACTTCTACCGGCAAACTCGACGCGATCGCCCTCCTGCAAAAACACCTGTTGCCCAGGAATTCTCCCTTTATCCTCAGCCCCCCCATACACGCAGACATCCGGAAAGCGTTGCATCAGCTGCCGATTTCCGCCCACATGATCGCTATGATGGTGAGTATTGAAAATTGCTACCAACTGCACGTCAATTTCTTGCAAGCGTTGCAGTACCGGCTGAGCTTCAGCGGGGTCTACAACCGCTGCTATCTTCTGAGTCGGGTCATGCAGCAAAAAGATGTAGTTGTCAGAAAGTACCGGAATTCGGTCAACCTGCATTTACCACTGCCTCTGTAAGGGAGTGTCCCAATGGGACAAGACTTTATCATTTCTTAACATTATTCTTACAGAAACTTTAGACAAATGCCAACGAACGGCAAACAGATAATCTTAAATAGACAGTAGACACCACCAAATAATCGGCGAAAATTGAGGAGTCACTAACCACCTATGGCATGGACACGAGAACGCCAGTCAAACTTACAGATTCAACAAATGGTAGACCGTATCCTGTCAGCCGGTCAGTTGACCCGAAGCGAGTATCTGCATCTGACAACGGCTATTCTTTCTGATTACCTAGTGACAGACGAAGAACGTCGCCAGCTTAATCGCATCTTTGACAATATCCAAACGGGTCATCTAAAGTTTGTTGACTAGACCTTCTTCAATTCTTTTTTAGCAGATGGGAATGCCGAACAGACACCGAACCCTACTAGCTGATTTACTTACCATTGTTTTTTTCTACATACATTTATTCCAGTCTCTTGATATTTTAACTTCACCCATTATACTGATAAAGAATGAAGTCAGTCTCTAGAAAGGATTAAATTGGTTATTTCAGTTAGACTGTACTATTACTCGCTTATTCTATGTTCAACTATCTAAATTTAACTAGAAATTTGTGGATTTACAGCAAAACAAAAAATTAAAAATTTCATTGATTGTAAGCGATCTATCCGCTAGTGGTGCAGGAAGATGGGGAGGGGCTGTTCGTACGTTTTTGCTATATGAAGCCTTAAAGAAACTTAACCATGAAGTAAAAATTTTTGGTTTTGTTTTTGGTGAAGAATCACTAGAAGTCGCTCAATCGAACATACCAATTGTTGCTATTCCTTGCGCTTATCATTCAGGTTTTATAAAAGCCGCTCAAAAACTCATAAAACAAATTGATGGAGATATTATATACGCCGTAAAACTGAAACCTACAAGTTTCGGATTATCTATCATTAAGAAAATAACAGCTCGTTGTCCTATTATTTTAGATATAGATGACTGGGAACTCAGTTGGCATGGAGGCGAGCAATGGAAATATCGTCCCAGTTTAAAGCAATTTTATAGAGATACTTTGAAGCCTGATGGGGCATTAAGATATCCAGATCACCCTCTTTATTTGCAGTGGATGGAAAGCTTGGTATCTTATGCCGATACGATTACATTACACACTCAATTCTTGAAAGATCGCTTTGGAGGTGTATATTTACCGAATGGTAAAGATACTACTCTTTTTGATCCTAGCCAATTTGATTCTGAAGCAAGTAGAATCCGTTATGGTCTCGCAGGCTACCGTATTTTAATGTTTCCAGGAGCGCCACGACCGTACAAAGGTCTTGAAGATGTCTTAGCAGCACTAGACCGGCTGAATCAGCCAGACCTTAGACTTGTAATTGTTGGGGGAAGTCCATACGATGCCTACGATAATCAATTAATGCAACAGTGGGAGCGTTGGATTATCAAACTACCAAAATATCCAGTTTCAGAAATGCCTGCTGTGGTAGCCGCTGCCCATATTGTGGTTGTTCCCCAACGAGATACCCCTGCCGCACAGGCTCAGTTCCCGCTCAAATTAACAGATGGAATGGCAATGGCAAAGCCAATTCTGTCTACTTACGTTGGCGATATTCCAGAAATTCTAGGCGGCACAGGTTATCTGGTTGCTCCTGAATCTCCAGAAGAAATTGCTGAAAAAATCCAATGGATATTGGAGCATTTAGATGAAGCAAATCAGCAGGGTATAAAAGCAAGAGAAAGATGTATATCCCACTATAGTACTGAGACAATGGCATCTATACTATCTGATGTGATTAAAGATTTGCAACTAGCTGGAAAAGTTTAGACTATCAATCAAGTGAAGCTCGCTTCGTAGCAGAAAAGAAAGTATGTTTTCAAACTCTAATAAGTTACTTCTACAATTTGCGTTACGGTATCCCGTCTTAGTCATAGCGACGGTTATTCTGGGCTTCTCCGGCGCTCTATTTAATGGAGTCAGTACAACCTTAATTGTGCCGGTAGTGCTGGACTTTTTAGGGCAGAATCAGCTGAATTTAACCGGAGGTCCCCCCCTGATTCGGAGAATGCTATCCGTGTTTGACGGTTTTACTGGAGAAAACCGTCTCATCGCAATGACTGCGGCAGTATTACTAGCCATTATTCTAAAAAATGTGACTAGCTATATAAGCTCTCTAGTCGGTAGCTACTTATCTAAATCCTTGGTCAACGATATTCGTAAAGAAGGAATTAAGCTATTATTGGATGTCGATATTGAATATTTTGCAAAGACGAAAGTTGGAGATATCATCAATCGGTTAGGACAAGAAGTTAGTCGTACTGCTAGTTCAATTCGCGTTTTAATACGGCTATTTATCACAGCAGTCACAATTTTAGTATTTGTCTGGATATTGTTACTAATTTCTTGGGAACTGACCTTAGCATCTACAGTTTTGTTGATTTTAGTAACGCTGCCAAATCAATTTTATATCCAGCGCTCTAAAAAATTTGGGAAGGCAGTATCAAGAGCATCAAAGGCTTATTCTAGTGCCCAACTTGAAGTTTTGACTGGGATTCGGCTCATCAAAAGTGTTAGTAATGAAGAGCGGGAATTCGAGCGACTAAACAAACTGATTAAGGATCGAGAACAAGCAGAATTACAATCGCAAGCGAACTCGGCAGCGATTGGACCTATCAACGAAGTATCGGGAATTATTGTTGTATTAGCAATTGTATTGTTAGGTCGTGCTTTATTTTTACAGCAGTTGGAGTCGCTCTCGGCAGTACTGCTGACTTATCTAGTTGTCCTGTTCCGATTACTCCCTTTTGTGGGTCAGTTAAACAGTGCGAGGGGTGAATTTGCCAACTCTGCTCCCAGCGTTGAAGTAGTGACAGATTTCTTGCGCCGGGATAACAAGCCATTAATGGTGAGCGGTGGAGTTCCTTACGCCGGATTTAAAGAGGAAATTCGTTTTGAGGGCGTGTCTTTTGCCTATCCGGGGAATGACGATTTAGTTCTAAACAAGATAGATTTATGGATTCCTAAAGGGAAAACTCTTGCTTTAGTCGGAGCATCGGGGGCAGGCAAGTCAACGCTGGTCGATCTGCTACCAAGATTTTACGATCCGACAGAGGGTCGCATCACGATAGATGGAAAAAATATGAAGGAATTTGATATGCACTCGCTGAGAAAAGCGATGGGCATTGTCAGTCAAGATACCTTTCTATTTAATGATTCCGTTCGCAACAACATCGCCTATGCCTGGGAGAGAGTGACTGAGGAAGAGGTGATTGAAGCGGCTAAACGAGCAAATGCCTACGAATTCATTGTGAACTTACCCCAAGGATTTGATACAACGATTGGGGATCGCGGAGTTTTGCTATCGGGAGGACAACGACAACGGATTGCGATCGCTCGCGCACTGCTACGCAACCCAGAGATTCTAATTTTGGATGAAGCCACCAGTGCCCTGGATACCGTTTCAGAACGTTTGGTGCAACAGGCGATTGATGAACTTTGCCGCGATCGCACAACAGTGGTCATTGCTCACCGCCTTTCCACCGTGCAAAAAGCCGATCAAATTGCTGTAATGGAAAAAGGTCGTGTTGTGGAACTCGGTACTCATGCGGAACTTTTAAAGAAAAACGGCTACTATACCCGTCTGTACTCAATGCAGTTCTCTGAAACAACTCAAAATGTCATTAAAGCCGCCGTTAATGAAGCTTTAGTCAAAACTTCTTACGAAGTTCGGTCTCGTCTGAACCCCATGATTGGTTTTCTGAAGCTAGTGGTTGATGACTTGGTAGACAGTACAGAAGAGTCACGCGAATTAACCGAAGAAGCCTACGAGTCAGCAATTCGCCTGCTCAGAACTTTAGAATTTCTCGAAGATAGCTCTAAGATGAAATAAAAATTATCTATTGTTATTCTTCAAAACATTAATGCACTTACGCTTTTCAACTTTTGCAAGAATCTAAAAGTTCTTGTACTTTATCTTTGATTTGAAAAGCGTCTTTTCCAAATTTACAATAGGGGATTTGATAAGTCCAAGTTTGATAAAATAATTCATTCTTGTGATATGTATGTGTTCCCTAAAAAGATATGAAGAATGTTAAATGAACACAAAGAATATGTCCATGTAAACCATTTGTAGCGCTCAGACGATGCTGCTTAAATTGATAAACCCCTGAGTTTTGTTGTAATTCCGATTGATTTAAATAAGTGCTTATGTAAAATAAATTACACATAATAAAAAGTAGAATAAGCTAAAACAAAAGTCAAGAAAACAAGAGACTTATGAGATTTATTAGAGATTTAAGCCGAGAAACTCA
>NZ_JACJPB010000021.1:0-151638 GCF_014695825.1 Coleofasciculus sp. FACHB-542
TGAGTTTCTCGGCTTAAATCTCTAATAAATCTCATAAGTCTCTTGTTTTCTTGACTTTTGTTTTAGCTTATTCTACTTTTTATTATGTGTAATTTATTTTACATAAGCACTTAAGGCATCATTACGAGCAGTCAAAAACCATTCTTTTTCAGGCACTACTTTAACTTGGGAGAGCTTCTTCCGCTCAAAAAAAAGGAAAAAAGCGTTCCCAATGCGAGAACGATGAACCAAGTCAACCAGAACCAAACGTCAACACTTACAAAAGGTAGCCCTGGTAATGGAAGAACTAGCCCTGCCAGCCCAACTAACCCCATGATGGTTGTATATCCCACCATGAGGCTGCTGTGCCACCCCGCTGAAGATCGGAACGTTGCCGATACAGGCAGAAGCAACAATCCGAATAAAACGGGAGCAAACAGAGTTTTAGAATTTCCGGTCATTAACCACAAATAAAATGCGCTTACTATTGCCCAAACTAAAGTCGTGAGCCAATAGGATTGCTTAAACTTCAATTCGAGTAATAGGGTTATCAAGAGGTCTACAAACCAAGGCAAAAAGATTAACCAAAACAAAACAATCAGCGCTAACCAAATCAAAGGATTGGGATTAGTTGCAGCAAGATTCAGCAATATACGGAATCCCAAACACAAGCACGCAAAGAAGCCCAACAAAGCTTTCCCGCTCAAAAATCTGCCTAGTTGTAAACGGCGGTACGGGAATATTACACACCTGTAAACTGGTCTGTATAGTGGGTTTTTTAACTTGATCGCTTGGATGAGTCCATCCTGTGCAGATTCCAAATTGGGGTTGAGTCGGAGTGCTTGGCGGAAATACTCCCAAGCTTTCGTGGGGCTTCCTTCCCGATTCAGTATCATCCATCCCAAGTTGTTGTAGTTGAGGGCATTCTCCGGGTCAAGCGCGATCGCTTGCTCAGTCGTAGCGATTGCCTCCTCTGTTCGACCCAACTCGAATAGGGCAATCCCTTTGTTATTCAAACAGTCAACATTCTCTGGCTCTATGTTAAGCCCCTGCGTCGCTGCTTCTAGTGCCTCCTGCCATCGCTTTTGTTTAACTCGAATGTTTGATAGTAGGATGAAATGGTTGGCATTTTCAGGATTTAGGCGAATTGCCTCTTTGGTTACGTTCTCAGCTTCCAGAAGCTGATTGCGATCGCAGAGAATCCAACCCAGAACGTAATAACCATTCTCCCAATCTGGTGCCAGCTTAATTGCTTGCTCAGCTTCTTTTATTGCTTCCTCGTACTTCTTGAGAAACCTCAAGCACCAGCCTAGCCACGCATAAGCCTGGGCGCTATCTGGATCGACTGCTAATTCCTGCTGCAATTCCTGCGCCGCCATCTCATAACGCGATTGAGCCATGAGGATTTCGGCACGCTCTAAATGTACGCCCATCAGAGTTTCAGATATTTCAGGATGTCATCGTACAAACCGCTCTCATTCGCATACAAGGCGTAGTTTCGAGCCGTTGAAAACCATTCTTTTGTTGAAGGTTTCACGCTTCCCGCCGCCGAGGCTAAATCTTTGGTAGTCAGTGGCTTCGGGATACCTACTTTCATCGCTTCAGCTAACTTCTTTTCTACTGCCACATCCACCACTGCCATTAAGTCTGCGCCTGAATAATTCTCAGTTTTCTTGGCTAAGTGGTTGTAGTCAATATCCTCCACTGGCTTACCCCGACACAGCAAGCGCAAAATCGCCGCCCTTGCTTCTGCATCAGGCGGTGGTACAAACAAGATGCGGTCAAAACGACCCGGACGACGGAAGGCTGAGTCTAAGTGCCAAGGAGCGTTCGTTGCAGCTAGAATTAATACCCCTTCATTAGAACTCCTCACTCCGTCCAATTCTGATAGAAATTGGTTAATTACCATGCGGCTAGAATTTTGTCGCAAGTCCGCACGACTGGCAGCTAAAGCATCAACTTCATCAAAAAATAATACGCAAGGTTGGTTGCGTCTAGCTTGTTCAAAAAGGTCGTGCAAATTGCGTTCGCTGTTGCCCAACCACATATCTAATACATCGTTAATTCCAACAGACAGGAAACTAGAATTAATTTCGCCAGCTGTCGCACGAGCCAGATAAGTTTTACCGCAACCCGGAGGGCCGTACATTAAAATTCCGCCCCCAATTGCCTTCCCATAAGCTTTGTACAGTTCCGGCTGTTTCAGGGGATAAATAATTTTCATCCGAATTTCGTCTTTGACCGCTTCCATCCCGCCAACATCCCGGAATCCGATCGCGGGTTTTTCGACTGGAGTATCTTCTTCTGGGTGCGGAAAGTCTCCCACCCCTGCCCGAATTTTCCCGTCTACGACCTCTTGAACGTCCTCCTGTGCCCCAATTCCCAACCTTTCGGCAAAATCAGCATCTTTGACAGATGGATCGACTTCGACTGCCCTGCGATACTGACGGACAGCTTGTTCCACAGCCCCCGTGTTGAGAAGAAGACGCGCATGAAGCAGAAAAGCACCCGCCGGACAATCCAAGCGCTTTATTTGATCTTCCACAATTACCAGCGCTTGGGGATGCTTTCCTTGTTGATAGAAGGCACGAGCTAATCCCAATTTCAACTGCTGATTTTCGGGCGATCGCGCTAAGGCGAGGCGGTATTCTTGCTCAGCTTCCTCTGCCTGACCCAGGCTCAAAAGTGTCTCTGCAAGATGTTGTCGCAAAGGTACATTATCCGGAGAAAATCGGAGAGCCTCGCGCAGTGCCTGAATTGCATCGTTGCTGCTAGTCATCGGTAATTGGTAAGGGGTGATTGGCGATTGGTGAATGGTAATTGGTAATAATTTTTAAGGTTTAATTTTCAGATTAAAAAACTCTCTTGTTACTCAAAACTCTTTTGTTACTCAAAACTCAAAACTCACTTACCCATTCCCAATTTTAGGAAAGTCAGTCCAGGTTTCTAGGGGTTGAGTGGATTGAACCAGATGCATTCCCGCTGCGGCAAATCTAGCAAAAGCTTCTTCTGCTCCATCCGTGTAATCCACCACTCCAGGAACGACAACAGGTGAGGTGCAATCTTCTAGCAGATACACCTTTTTCGCCAGATTAGCGTCTTTTGCTGTTATTTCTGATAACAAATCATCAATTGTCCAGGCAACGCAGTGACTCTTCGCTTGACCAGCAATAATCACCGCATCAAACGCGAGTAACTGTTGAATCAAGCTGGTATTTTTCTGAGCAATCGGGCGTCCATTTGTACTTTCCAAAACTTCCGCCCGGAGGACAGAATAATTTTCAGTTAAAGGATTGTCGCCTTTAATTTCAAACTGCGTTTGGCTATTCCGGGCTATACAGTGGAAAAATAGTGCTTCTTCCACCGCTGACACCAAAGCGTGACCAATTCCACCCAGCATGGAATGATAAGGCCACACCGTCAGCGGATATTTACCAGCTTCACTCAAATGCTTAACATAATGCAAAGCGTGTGAGGAAAGTTCGGCGTAATCGACACCGGCAATTCCAGCAACGGCTGGATTCACCTTCCACACGCCTTGGTGAACATCCTCCGGTGTAATCATCGTGACGGCGGCGGTGGGATGTTCTCCGCCGTTGTTAATCCAGAAGACGGGATGGAAAATTTGCATCGCCGTGTGAGTATCCATTGTGGGAGCGATCGCGCTAATGACTCCCAAATTCCGATAAATAAATTCACTCAGCCGCCGATTATCTTCTACCGCACCCGTACCCGTTCTCCCACCGACAAATAATTCAAAATCGGGGATGCAAAACGTATTCTGGACATCGATTAACAATAGGCAAATGCGAGTTTTGTCCTCAGCCGCCGCTGAAATCTGGTGTTTTTTCGCCCACTCCCTCGCATCCGCTGCCCGTTGCTGATAAGGCACCCGCCAGACTTCCCCGACCTTTTTGGCATCAAAGTGAGGCGGAATCGGCAACTGCTTTGTTGTTTGTGCGTTCATTATTTTCTCCTGCTGTCACCACCGGAGTCAGTGGTGGAATTCCGGCTAAATCGAGGATTGGGGAAATCAAATCTTCTCTTTTCACTGCCATCATATGAACCCCTTGGCAGAGTTGACGAGCTAATTTGACTTGTTCGGCGGCAATTAGCATCCCTTCCTGCAAGGGATCTGAAGCAGCGGCAAGTCTCTCAATAATGTGGTCGGGAATATTTACTCCCGGCACGCATCGATTGATAAATTGGGCATTCTTAGCAGATTTGAGCAGAAAAATTCCCGCCAAAATTGGCTTTCCACAGCCAGCCGCGATTTGATCCATAAATTTTTCTAGCCGGTCAAAATCGCAAATTAGCTGACTTTGGAAAAACTGCGCCCCTGCTGCTAATTTCCGCTCAAATCGACTTTGCAACCCCGACCAGCTAGCCAATTGCGGATCGATAGCCGCACCCACGAACAAGTCAGTCGCCCCATCACTCAAGGGTTTGTCGTTCCAGTCGAAGCCGAGATTCATTTTTTTGATTAATCCCAGCAACCGCACGGATTCTAGGTCAAATACACTCTTGGCATCGGCATGATCTCCAGCTTTTACAGGATCGCCAGTCAAAGCTAAGATATTGCGAATTCCCAACGCATGGGCACCCATCAAGTCAGCTTGCAATCCGATGCGGTTGCGATCGCGACAAGCAATCTGGCAAATCGGCTCGATTCCATGCTGGAGCAATATCACCGAAGCCGCCATTGAACACATCCGCAACACCGCCCGACTGCCATCGGTAATATTGACCGCATGAACCCGACCTTCGAGGGTTTTCGCCATTTTCAGCATCTCGGAAGGATCGCCGCCCTTGGGAGGGGCAACCTCGGCGGTCACTAAAAATTCACCCGATTCCACAGCAGTACGCAAATTGGTCTTGTAGGGGCGGGGTTCCCGCGTTCCTGCTGAATTTTGAATTAAATAACTCATTCTGAAGCATCAATCACTAATCGCTTCCATCCTTGATAACTTATATCTGGTTAAAGGGGAACCGAATAACCAAGGGCAGCTTTCACTTGGGCGAGAGTAACGGACGCGATCGCTTCCGCTTTCTGTCTGCCATCCCGCAACACGGACTCCAAATAGCCTTTGTCATCCATCACCGCTTGATACCTTTCCTGAATCGGTTTCAGGGCGTTAATCGTGGTTTCCGTCAGCAATGGCTTGAATTGTCCCCAGCCCATATCCTGACACTCTGCTGCGACTTCTTCCTTCGGTTTGCCCGAAAGCACCATGTATAGCGTTAGCAAATTTCGGGCTTCGGGTCGTTCCGAATCATTAAAAGTTAGACCGCGCACTGAGTCAGTTTTACAGCGTTTAATCTTATTTTGGATTTGCTCTGGGGTATCGAGCAGATTAATTCGGCTCATGTCCGAAGGATCGGATTTTGACATCTTCCGAGTGCCATCCGTCAGACTCATCACTCTAGCACCCTCAGCCCGAATCAGCGGCTCTGGCAGTTTCAGCACCGGCTTTTCCCGGCAAAATTGGTAATTAAACCGATTCGCAATATCGCGGGTTAATTCTAAGTGCTGCTTCTGGTCTTCTCCCACCGGCACTTTATCCGCCTGATACAGCAAAATATCTGCCGCCATCAGCACCGGATAGTCTAGCAAACCAGTATTGACATTTTCTCCCTGCTTAACTGCCTTTTCCTTGAACTGGATCATATCTTCCAGCCAGTTGAGGGGAGTGATGCAATTCAGCAGCCAAGTCAGTTCGCTATGTGCAGGGATGTGGGATTGCACGAAAATACTAGAATCTTCCAAATCAATCCCACAAGCCAAATACAAAGCAGCAATTTTATAAGTATTTTCAGCCAAGGTGCTGGCATCGTGCGGCGCGGTAATCGCGTGCAAATCCACCACACAGAAGTAATTTTCGTACTGACTCTGCCCTTCTACCCAGTTGCGAATCGCTCCCAAGTAGTTACCTAGATGCAGATTACCCGTTGGTTGAACCCCAGAGAGAACGCGCTGCTTAACCATGAATTTCAATTTAGCTATCTAGAAGCGCAGCAGGGAATAGCTGCGTTAACAAAACTTATCTATCTAGTTTGCCATTTTCTGGCATCATCGCGGCGTTATTTTAGGCGTTATTTTAATAGCCCAGAGGCAAAGGAGCGATCGCGTCTTTTGCAATTATTCGTTACCTAAACGCTCCACTTTACCCATAATCAATTTTCTGCTCGGATGGAAAATAACCAACCCTACTCAGAATGCGATCGCGCTTTTCAGGAGTTTTATTGGTAAATTTACTGGCAGATTATTTCTCTAAATTCCAGAACTGCATCTAGAGATTCTGGGTGCACAAAATAGACAACCAAAATGATTACATCTTCGGGTAGTATAGACTCGCTAAAATTCATTTTTTGAGAGTTGTTCAAGTATAGCTAATAAAAAATTATTTTATCTTTATTTTAAAGCGAAATTTTAGTAGATTACATGGGCGGAAAAAAGTGATAAAAAAGCTAGTTTTTTAAAAACTCAATTCAATCTAATAAAATTAACACAGTAATTCTATTTTATTTCCAAAGCATTTTTAAATAAATTCCTAAAAACGCCAACCAAGGACATAAAGAAAAACAAAGCAGAGGATTCCATAAATCCCTTAAGATGACCATAGATAATAAAATTTCAGTGTGATGAAATTTTTAGGCATTGATTTGGGATGGCGATCGCAACCCAGCGGATTATGCTGCCTCGCTTGGGAAGATGGGCAATTGCATCTGCTGGATTTAGATAGACTCGAAACAATAGAAGAGATTCTCAACTGGATTGATACCTGGGCACCCGCAGCAGAACCAGCGATGATTGCCGTTGATGCCCCAACGCTGATTCCTAATACCACCGGGACACGACTACCTGATAAACTTACCCACAAATATTTTGGTCGCTATCACGCGGGTTGCTACCCAGAGAATCTAGGACTCCCCTTCGCCCAACGCATCGTAGGATTTGGACTCAGCCTTGAATCCCGTGGATTTGCTCACGCACCAATTATCAAACCCCAGCAACCGGGACGCTATCAAATCGAAGTATTTCCCCACCCAGCCATCGTAAATTTATTCAGCTTAGAGCGGATTCTTAAATACAAAAAAGGCAAGCTGGCAGAGCGTCAATTAGAACTAATCAAACTCCGCCAGTATATTGTCAATAGCTTACCAACTTTCCACCCTGCCCTAAATGTCTCTTCATCCTCTGTGCCGATTCTCCATCTTTGGGGTTCGATGCTTGCAGAAATCCCCAGTACTCTTGCAACCTTTAAAGCCTTAGAAGATAAGCTAGATAGCCTCATCTGTGCCTATGTGGGCGCTCATTGGTGGTACTGGGGATTAGAAAGAAATCTGGTGCTGGGAGATGACACCACTGGATATATTGTTGTCCCCAAAAATCGTTTTGAGTTTTAAATTTTGAATTAATAACTCAAAACTCAAAACTTTCTAAGCCCAAAGAATCAGTCCCAATTCGTAGGGGCTTGATAGATTATTGTGTTTTGGCAAAACCCGTAAAGAGAAACCCTGCAAACCACTGGAGGTATAAAGAATATCAACAGTGTAAATACTACATCCTTGTTGATCTTTGCCTTGGTAATCCATCACTACGGGAATGCCGTTGACAATTTCCCCATCGACACCAACTGCACCCTGATAAAGTTCAACTTGAACATCATCGGAGCTGAGTTCCCCCAGATTAACCCGCGCTTTGACGCTAACGGTTTGGTTGACCATAATCCCAGCCGGTTCAGAGACATCAACTTCTTCGATTTTGATGTTGTACCATTGCTCGAAGATTCGTTGCTTCCAGGCGGCTACATCCTTGGCGGGGGCGTAGTTGTCTGCGGTCATCGTAGAGTAGCGATCGCTTGCTGGGAAATATCCCCGCACTGCATACTCCCGCACCATCCGCGACGTATTGAAGAACGGACAATTCAACCGAATCGAATCCTTCATTTTGGCAGTCCACTTGCGGGGAATTCCAGCTCCATCCCGGTTATAGAACAGCGGCACGACTTCCTGTTCTAGCAAGTCGTACAAAGCATTCGCTTCCACATCATCTTGATAATTGAGGTCTTCATAGTCTTCCCCGTGACCGATGGGCCAGCCAGTGCGGACATAATCTGCCTCATCCCACCAGCCATCCAGCACGCTCAGATTTGGCAAACCATTCATCGCCGCCTTCATTCCACTGGTGCCAGATGCCTCTCGCGGACGTCTGGGGGTGTTCAGCCAAACATCACAACCCGCCACCATTAACCGGGCAACATAAGTATCGTAGTCCGGGATAAACACCACACTGGCATTCATTCCTTCTTCCCGCGAGAAATGAATGATATCCCGGATCAGTTCCTTCCCAGGCATATCCTTGGGATGAGCTTTTCCAGCAATGACGAATTGCACCCGCCGATTTGGATCGCCCAACAAGATTTTCTTGATCCGGTCTAGGTTCCGCAAAAACAGAGTTGCCCGCTTATAAGTCGCAAAACGACGGGCAAACCCGATTGTTAGCACCGTTGGATCTAATACTTCCTGCGCTTGGTCAATCTCAGAGGGAGAAGCACCGCGATCGCGCAACTTTCTCACTAGGCGATCGCGCACAAACACCACCAGTTCTGACCGCTGACGCTCGTGATTGCGCCACAACTCCTCATCCGGAATCGACTGCACCCGCTCCCACAACGGATCGTCTACTGGCGCGTCAGACCACTGAGGGCCAAGGTAGCGGTCATACAGCTCCTGCGTTGACTTCGCTACACAAGTGCGGGCGTGGACTCCATTCGTAATCGCGGTAATCGGCACCTCATTGAGTGGAAAATCTTTCCAGAGACTCTGAAACATCTTCCGCGACACCAACCCGTGCAGCTGAGCAACCCCATTGACAAAGCTCGATGTCTTCATCGCCAGTGCTGCCATGCTAAACGGTGACGCCAAATCCCCAGTGTCCTCCCGTCCTAAGCCGAGAAACTCTTCGTGGGAAAGTCCGTAAATATCGGCATAGTGCCCCACGTAATAAAGAGCCTTATCCGGGGGGAACAAATCGAACCCAGCAGAGACAGGCGTGTGAGTCGTGAAAACTTGACTTGCTTGCGCCACTTGTTTAGCGGCGGCAAAATCCAGTTTCTCTTCCTGCATCAGCATCCGGATGCGTTCCAGAATCAGAAACGCTGAGTGACCTTCATTCAGATGGTAAACAGTGGGTTTGTATCCCAGCGCCTTCAGCATCCGGAAGCCCCCGATGCCCAACATCATCTCCTGGTGAATCCGCATATCCAAGTCACCACCATACAGCTCGTCGGTGATGTCGTGGTCGTAGGGATTGTTCGGCTCAATGTTGGTATCGAGCAGGTATAGGGGCACAGTGCCCACTTGCACGCGCCAGACACGGGCATAGACGGTGCGCCCTGGATACTCTACAGAAATCCGCAGTTCCGAACCGTCAGGATTTTGCTCCGGGTGCAACGGCATATTGTAGAAATCGTTAACCGGATAGCGTTCCTGCTGCCAACCATCGGCATTGAGGTACTGGGCAAAATACCCTTCCTGATA
Source organism: Coleofasciculus sp. FACHB-542 (assembly GCF_014695825.1). NCBI lineage: Bacteria > Bacillati > Cyanobacteriota > Cyanophyceae > Coleofasciculales > Coleofasciculaceae > Coleofasciculus > Coleofasciculus sp. FACHB-542. The sequence continues at coordinate 9,523 of NZ_JACJPB010000021.1, forward strand.
GAGTAAGCCGACGGCAACGAGGGGTAAGCCTAAGTCACTGGCTGATTTCAGATGGTCTCCCGCGAGAACGCCCAAGCCACCAGAGTAAATGGGCAGGCAGTCGGTTAGACCAAATTCCGCGCAGAAATAGGCATAACACTCCTGAGTCCTGAGTCCTGAGTCCTGAGGACGGAGCGAGAAAGCAGAAGAATTTTCTTGTTTCTTCTCAGTCCTCTGACCGTTCACCTCATTCCTGTGTTTGCGATACCACGTCCGTTCTTGCAGGTAGTCGTCTAGCTGGCGGCTGGCTCGTTCCATGTGGGCAACAAAGCCTTCATCTTCAGCAACTTCTTGTAGCCGCGCTTGAGAAATAGTTCCCAGCATTAGCACTGGATTGTGACGGCTGGATTCCCACAAATCGCGGTCTAGGCGGCGAAATAACTCTTTGGTTTCAAAGTTCCAATCCCAATGCAGGTTGTATGCCAGTTTTCGTAAGGGTTCTAGCCTTGACGGCAAAGCGGGGGAAACGTTAAATGTCCGAATCGGCTGCATTGACAAAGCCTCTCAAGTCTTAATAGAGCTATTGTGTACTCACTTCCGCTACAAGTTGGATGCTCTTTATACTCTTTTTTTGGACTGGAAATGTTGATCCCTTTATCCAGCTAGCTGCCCTTAGCAAGCTGCCGCTTTCAATCTAAAATCCTAGTTTTTTCAGGGAATATTGAGAAAATTTGTTTAGAAAAGCGCTCCCGTGCTAGGAGCGATCGCCTAAAAGCGGTGAACATCGCGTCTCTTGCAACGCTGCCCTTGGGCACCATTAGTGGCATTTAGTGGCATTCGCGTGTTTATCCTCCTGGCGTCCAAACACCTTAGCTATCTGGGATCGCACCCTAGCAAGGATTTCAGTATTTCCCGGGTTCTGCAATTTCCTTGATTTTGAGCTAGGGAAAAGTTAAAACCCAGGAACCGGGTGCGATCTCGTGGTATAACAACTAAGCGATCGCTAGGGAAACTTCGCGCTCTGGCAATCGTCAGAGCAGTTTAAGCAGCTCAAACGACGGCTGGACTGACCGCTTGAGGTCAACAATCACTCCAGACTCAAGGCAAAAATGAAGCAATATTTCGGTATTATGAGAAAGTTGTTCTGCCTTTAAGGCAGCAACATTCAGCCTTTCCCGTCTGGAGTAGATATCGGTATGGTGACTCTCAAAATTGTCGTTTATATAGTCGTTGCCTTCTTCAGCCTGCTCTTTGTGTTTGGATTTTTGTCCAGCGATCCTTCCCGTAACCCAAAACGCCGGGATCTGGAATAAACAGCGATCGCTTTATGCCTCAGGCCGATGTCGGGGCAGCAGTCCACTGCGAGGCACCCTACTCAGAGTGCAGTTGAGGATAGGCATTGGTGCTGTCCGCTCAACTCCTGTTGCTAGAAGATGCCCCAACCAGTTCCGCCGCCCCCACCGCCTGCGATTATCAACACGTTGCCGCCAGAGGATGTCACTTCTCTAGCTGTCTCCGCTCAAACAATTGCATCGGATTCCCAGCGAACCCTGCAACCTGAGACCCTTGCTGCCCCGACGCAGCCGGAAACGTTTGCGCCGGAGTCTTCTTCCTCGCTCTCTGTAATTTCTATCCCCACCAGAAAAGCTGCCCCCCTTGGTGCCCCAATTTCAGTGGGTCATCCAATTGTCAGGAATGGGAGTGGTAGGGAAGAAGCATCTGTGCAGACAGACCAGAATGACGACGACCCTGCATTGTCAGCACAACGGCTTCGCCCTTACGCATACCCAGATCAGGATTTTCCGAACGTTGCTGAATTTGATGCTTCGTCGGTAGAAAATCAAGAGTCAGAACCTAGGCAAGAGAACACTGAAAGTCAGGCTGCGATCGCAAAAGAACGCACAGCAACTCCTCCTGTGTTGCAAAAGCAGCTGCCGAGTGTCGATCAACAGCCTCCAGAACCCTCAGAATCTCCGGAATCTCCGGAATCTCCGGAATCTTTGCCGAGTGAAACTCCGATAGAGTCTACTCCTCCAGCGCCCGTGTCGGAAGGTGAGCCTTGGCCTGAAGAGGAATTGGCACCGGCACCGGCACCCGCACCTCCCACCCCAGAAAATCAACCAGCACCCGCCCCCGCCCCCGGTACGACGCCACCTCCGCCTACGACTTCTGGCGGTGGTACGGGAGGCGTTGTGGAATTAACTTCTGACCAGCAAGAATACGACGTAGATCGACAAGTCGTTACAGCAGAAGGCGATGTTGTTTTGCGCTACCAGGGTGCTGTAGTAGATGCGGATCGGCTACAGGTAAACTTGCCGAATCGCGTTGTAGTGGGGGACGGGAATATCGCTATGACGCGAGGCGAACAAGTGCTGCGGGGCGATCGCGTTGAGTATTATTTTGCCCAGGATAGCGGTTTCCTCCTAAATGCCAGTGGCGAGATTTACCAGCCTTCAGCAGGGGCAGATTTTTCGAGTCCTTTACCCAATGATGCCAGTGCTGCGGCTGCCTCAGTACGACCGTTAAGCGATCGCATTACCGCCAACCAACCCGTCTCGAATATCACCAGTCCTGGCGGCTACGGACTGGTCGTTGGGGCTAGCCAGAACATCCAAAACCAGCAGCCGTTTCAGGAAGGGGGCGCAATTAACCGGCTGCGCTTTCAAGCCGACCGGGTGGATTTCGACTCTGAAGGAGCTTTTGCTACCAATGTTCGCCTAACCAACGATCCCTTTTCGCCACCAGAACTTGAGGTACGGGCAGATACAGCCAGATTTAGGCGGATTTCGCCCCTGGTAGATGAAATTACCACCACCCGCTCCCGCGTCGTTTTTGACCAGGGTTTTTCGATCCCAATTTTTCAAGATCGCAGAGTGATTGACCGGAGCGAAACCGAACCGGGTCTCGTCACCTTCGGGTATGATGCTGAAGACCGAGGTGGTGTGTTTGCGGAACGAACCTTTCAACTGATTTCTACCAACCGCGTGCGATTGCGCGTCACCCCGCAATATTTTCTTCAAAAAGCCGTTTCTGAGGGGAGCTTCCTCGATCCCTCCGTGTTTGGTCTCAGGACTAGACTAGATGCCACCCTCAGTCCCACCACAACCTTGAGAGGGTCGGCTGTTTTCACCAGTCTAGATCCCGAAGAGATCGCAGACGACCAGCTAAGAGCGAGCCTGCGGCTGCGCCAGATTATCGGCACCCGTCTACCCCATACCTTAAATTTAGAATATAGCTACCGCGATCGCCTGTTCAACGGCTCCCTCGGCTATCAAACTGTCCAGAGTAGTTTAGGCGCAGTTCTGACTTCTCCGGTCATTCCCTTAGGGAATACTGGCATCAACCTCACTTATCAAGCGGGTGCCCAGTTCATCAACGCAGATACAGACCGTTTAGACTTGCTCGAACCAGGGCAAACCAACAATCGCGTCAGTCTCAGTCGCTATCAAGCCAGTGCCTCCCTCAACCGCAACTTTTTACTTTGGCGGGGTAAAGGGTTGCCTGCCACCCCCACCGAAGGACTGCGCTACACACCCGTGCCAGTTGTTCCCTATGTACTATTAACGACGGGCGTCACCGGCGTTTATAGTGGTTACAGTAGTGGGGATAGCCAGGAATCCCTGAGCGGGAGCATTGGGGTGCAAGGGCAATTCGGTCATTTCTCCCGACCTTTTTTAGATTACACCGGGTTTAATGTTACCTACTCTCAAGTTGCTCGTGGTGGTATATCACCTTTCTTATTTGACCGCCTCGTGGACACCAACGTCCTTTCCGCGGGCATTACCCAACAGATTTATGGCCCGTTTCGCCTGGGTTTTCAAACCTCGGTCAATTTAAATACTAAGGAGAACATCAGCACCGACTACTTTCTGGAATACAGCCGCCGCACCTACAACATTGTCCTGCGTTACAACCCTGTTTTGCAGCTGGGTTCCATCAGTTTTCGGCTGAATGACTTTAACTGGTTGGGTACTCCGGAACCGTTCCCTGGCTCTGGTGTGCGTCCAGTCGTGCAAGGGGTTTCTCGTTAGAAGCGAGAGTGCAACGCTTTAAATAAAACCCCCAATAGCAGGCATCTGTTGGGGGTTTTATTTATTTAGCCCGTACAGACGGGCATTTTTTATACCAGCGAACCTTTAGTCTATGGGTTTCGGTTGCTTTTTTTTAACCTTCTTTTGCCGCTGCTTCACAGCCGTAATCGCATGGTCAGCAGGGAATCCGATCAATGGAATCACCTGATATTGCCGCTCTTGTTCAAGCTTTTTCAATTCCGTGTAATCGACCCAGTGGATACAATCGACCGGACAGGTGTCAATGGCTTCTTGAATGACTTCTTCCGAGTCTCCATCCTGCCGAACTACACGCGATCGCCCATAATCTGGCTCAATATAAAAAGTATTGCGAGCAACATGGGCACAGTGCTTGCAGCCAATACAGGTTATTTCATCAACATAGACGCCTTTTTGCCGCAGGGTGCCACCCAACTCCGGCTCCAAACCCGAACGTTCCGGTGCATCCCGCCAAATACCACCTAACTCTGGCTCCAAGCCAGAACGTTCGGGAGTTGGCTGTTCAGGAGTTGGGTAATCAGACATTAGGCACTCCAGCGCTGCACAACTAAGCGGATTGAACCATCTTCATTCTGTTTTTGCTCGGCAACTTGGAAGCCCTGCATTGCAGATTCTTTGACAACCGTGTGGTAAGCATAACGCTGAGTCACTTGGTTGAGAAACCGCTCTACAGAACCCGTTTGCTGCCAATACTGTAGGTCAGCAACAAGTTCGTATTCCTGACCGTTCCAACGAAAACCGATGTCATAACCATTTTTTTGCTCAATGGCAACATCAGCCGTAAGGGTTTGACCGCGATAGCCGCGCACTGTTTGCGGGCCAGATTTCCAATCTATTCCTAAGTCGGTCAAAGCGGCTTCTAACGAGACAAGATTGCGGATTTGAGTTTTGATGTTGCTAAAGTGTGACATGACGATTTTTTCAAATAAATTAAGTTGGACTCAAAAAAAAACTTACCTTACCACTCGCTATAAGTTGCCCCGGCTGTCGCCGTCGCGCTCTGATGAATCACTGAGGCAAAAAATTCAGAAGTCGGTTCCTGAGTTAGTACCAGACCCAATTGGGCTTCAATAGCGGCAGTCACTTCGGCACAGGATTTCCCAGTAATTCCGGTGACTTTCTCCTGCACCCGACCATCCGGATAAATGATAAACTCTAGCGTTTCCATGCTCATTGGTTAGGGATTGCTCAAGTTAGGCGGCGGCACGAACCATACTGCTGATGCTGCCGAATAAGACATCTTTCTTAGAACTGACTCGCTGGGATATTAATAAATTAATGTTGCTCAAATGTTGAGCAATTGAGTCACAACGAGTTAAAACGTAACAAAACTTAATTAATTAGGCGAGTCTTACTTTGATTATTTGTCAGTGTCGCTTAACTTTACATCTGCGTCAAGATAGAGAAATTATCCGAAATTGAGCAAAAAAGCCAACAGACTTCTTGAGCGATCGCTCAAGCTCTCAAAAGTGAACGAACCGGCGCGTCCAGGAGCCTGGATAATTAAAGTTTGTTCAATTGCAAGAAGACGCTATGAGTGCAGAGCAAGTCACAGGTTCAATCAACTCCCCAACCCCCATTCGAGTGGGCGTCTTAGGCTTTGGTGGACTGGGGCAGGCTGCCGCCAGAGTGCTTGCGCCAAAACGCGAGATGATCTGGGTTGCAGCTGCTGACCAGAAAGGCTATACCTACGCCGCCCAAGGGTTAGATCCAGATGCCAGCATTGCGATTTACCAAACAAGGGGTTCTCTTGGCTATTTAGAGCCGACAGGCACCCTCAGCAGCCAGAGCATCCAAGACTTAATCGAACGAGCTAAGCCGGTAGATGGATATTTCCTGGCACTGCCTAATCTGCCCAACACCTTTATGGCGTCCGTCGCGCGGCAATTTATTCAATCTGGCTGGCGGGGGGTTCTGGTAGACGCCCTGAAACGTACCAGCGCTGTCGAGCAGCTATTGGATCTGCAAGAGGAACTTCTTGCAGCAGGAATTACTTATCTGACTGGCTGTGGGGCGACGCCTGGGTTGTTGACGGCAGCCGCGGCTCTTGCTGCCCAAAGTTATGCCGAAATCCATAGCGTCAAGATTACGTTTGGGGTAGGGATTGCAAATTGGGAAGCCTACCGAGCGACAATTCGGGAAGATATTGCCCATCTACCCGGCTACGATGTGGAGCGCGCCAGAGCCATGAGTGATGCCGAAGTGGAAGCATTGCTGGATCAAACCAACGGCATCCTGGCTCTGGAGAATATGGAACACGCTGATGATGTGATGCTAGAGCTAGCTGGAATTTGTCCGCGCGATCGCGTTACGGTCGGCGGCGTCGTCGATACCCGCAATCCCAAAAAACCACTCAGCACGAATGTCCAAGTGACAGGTCGCACCTTTGAAGGCAAGATTTCTACCCATACCTTTACCCTTGGCGATGAAACCAGTATGGCAGCCAATGTCTGCGGCCCTGCCTTCGGCTATCTCAAAGCCGGAGTCGCACTCCATCGTCGAGGCATCTACGGTTTGTTGACCGCCGCCGAAGTCATGCCGCAGTTTGTCAAGTAGTTAACAGGTTGAAAATGGGTAGGTTAGCAGGTTGATTACACTTCAACCTGCTTCAACCGTCAAACGTTGGGACTTTCAGGCAAAAAAGATTCCTGTGCCTGTTCCTCAACATCCAACATTGGGGTCTGGATGACAAAGGGGAGACAGGCTCCCATTAAGCCTCGCTTAATTCGTTCTGGCGTCTCTGGAAATACAACAAACAAAGGATATAGCTTGTCAGCGCCCTCGCTGAAAATGTGTTGATGGCGAGGCGGCATCAACCACTCATATTCTTTGTCCAGCCACACCTGCGTCTGCCGCCATCGACTCAAAAAGTCGGAAAAGTCTTCTTGGGGACGGTGAATAAAGACAAAAATCTCCACCCCCATTTTGATTTTCCATTCGGGGTCACACATTAAAATTGCCACATCACAGGGCAAGCGAATCGCTTCTCCTCTAGATGTGACAACGCCATGGCTTTCTGCTTTAGAGGAGGCATGGCGAATTCGCACCACCGGCAAAGGAATGGCGATCGCGCTCTCCTCAGACCGGCGCATACTAGGAATCATCTCCAGATAAGGTCGGTGCTGCTTGAGCAATGCGATCGCTCCAGACAGGTTACTGTACTCCGCCAAGCTAGCTTCGTAATAGGATTGCTTAACAAACATATTTTGATTTTAAATTTTCAATCTTAGATTGGAGATTAGGTCATCGTTAAGTACCATAAGCCCTCCATCCCAAATCTCATTCCCAGATAAATCTGGGAATGAGAAAAATCCAAAACCTGAAATTGATTAGCCTAGTTTGTCAAACACAGCAAACATGGGGAGATACATCGAAAGCAAAATCACCGCGACCATCCCCGCTAACACCACCATCATAATGGGTTCGAGAACGCTGGTGAGTGCTTTCACCGCTTGCTCAACCTCATCTTCATAGAAATCTGCCACTTTCATCATCATGGCATCTAACTGACCTGTCTCTTCCCCAATACTAATCATCTGAATTGCCAGGATTGGGAAAACCTGCTCTTTTTGCAAAGCTAAGCTCATCATCCCACCCTGTTGAATGTCTAGCTTGGCTGCTTCCACCGCGTTAGCAATTACCTGGTTACCCGCCGTATCTCTCACAATATCCATGCAAGTGAGAATAGGCACTCCAGAACGAGTCAAGGTTCCAAAAATGCGGCAAAAGCGAGCAACACATGATTTCTCATTCAAGTCGCCCAATAGCGGCATTTTCAAGAAAAAGCGATCCATCGTCACACGACCAACTGGCGTCTTGTAATACTGTCTGTAAACAAAAGAGGCAACGATGACAGTAATGATAGGGATGATGATCCTCCAACTTCTGAGGATTTCGCTAATCCACAGCATGAACAGTGTTAGAGCCGGTAATTCTGTCCCCAAATCTTTGAAAATGCCAGCAAAGATTGGGATCAAAAACACGGTCATACAAATAAAGACAATGATTGCCAAGATTCCCACTGCCACGGGGTATGCCATTGCCCCTTTGACTTGGTTTTGCAGGCGTGCCATATCCTCTAGGACTTTGGCTAATCGGTTGAGTACCTCATCGAGGACACCGCCGACCTCTCCTGCTTGCACCATACTGACGTATAGATTATCGAAACACTCCGGATGTTTACGCATCGCATCCGAGAGATTCACACCTTGTTGAACCTCTGAGCTAATTTCCACCAGCGCTTTTTTAAGCTTAGGATTGCTACATTGTTCCGAAAGTACGCCCAAACATCTAACAATCGCCACACCCGCGTTGACCATCGCGGCAAATTGACGAGAAAAGACGGCTTTATCCTTGACCGTAACCTTCGCTAAAGAAGTTTGAAACTCTTTTAGGTTTAATTTGCTCAGGTCAAAGGTTTGAGTTTCTTTGATATTTGCAACAGAAACCCATTTTTCGCGCAGGGCGTCGCGGGCACTCCCCAGGGAGTCGGCAACAATTTTGTCTTTCTTTGCGGCTCCTTTAGAGTCTCGAACATCAGCAATATAGGTAGGCATACCTCACCTCTAAGTGAAAGAAGAATGGCTTTTAAAAGGAAAATTTTTGTAATGGGAAGGTGTCTTCCGGGGAGGTTTTTGACAATTTCTGCTGAGGGCTGCCAGGTAGTCCAGACCGAAACATATTCGGTCTGGACTACCTGGCATCATACAAGCTTAGTGCAATAGGTTTTACACCGCCTCGAACCTACCGAGCGCCAGCTTTTGCCCCTGTCGCTGGCGATGTCCCCAGGATACGCTGTAATTCTTCAGGTTTAGATGATTTGCCCATCGCCGCCTCAAAGGAGATGGCACCAGCTTTGACATAGCCAGCTAGAGCCTGTTCCATCGTCTGCATTCCCAATTTTGCTCCAGTCTGGATAGCAGAGTAAATTTGAGCAGATTTTCCTTCTCGAATCAAGTTAGCGATCGCTGGTGTTACCAGCATGATTTCCTGCGCCATTACCCGACCATATTCACCGGGTTTCGGATTATGTTTGGGCACTAAGCATTGGCTGAAGACTGCCAATAACGAACCAGACAACTGAGCGCGGATTTGGGGCTGTTGCTCTGGAGGAAATACGTCCAAGATCCGGTCGATAGTACCTGCTGCTGAGCTGGTGTGCAGGGTGCCGAACACCAAGTGACCTGTTTCAGCCGCTGATACCGCCAGACCAATGGTTTCTAGGTCGCGCATTTCCCCTACCAGGATAATATCCGGGTCTTCCCGGAGCGCGGCTCTCAGCGCATTCGCAAAGCTCTTAGTATCTTCGCCTTTTTGACGCTGGTGAAACAAGCTCTTGATGTTCGGGTAAACATATTCAATCGGGTCTTCCACCGTTAGGATGTGTTCTGCTCGCGTCCGGTTGATCAAGTCGAGCATCGCAGCCAGGGTGGTGGTTTTCCCAGAACCCGTTTGCCCCGTCACCAACACCATTCCTCTCGGTCTGTGAGTCAATTCCCGCACGACGTCTGGGAGACCCAACTGATCGAAGTTCGGAATTTTAGAAGACAACGCTCTTAAGCACGCCGCATAGTAGCCCCGCTCTTTGTACACATTGACGCGGAAGCGAGCCAATCCCTTAACCCCATAAGAGCAGTCAAGTTCCCAGTTTTGCTCTAATTCCTTACGCTGCGTGTTGTTCAGCATACTGAAGATGAGTTTCTGACACTCCTGGGGAGGAAGCGGTTCGTCCCCAATGGGGTTGAGTTTCCCACTAATGCGAAAGTAAACCGGCGCTCCTGCCTGGATGTGCATATCTGAGCCGCCCATTTCAATGAGTTGCTCCATCAAGTCTTCAATCATTAATTCCATGAGGCTGTCTCCTGGGGTGATTCTTGATTTCTCAGTTGCTAATTTTTCCTTGACTAAGGGCGTAGCTTGGGTGATTGCCATTCGCCATTAGCGATTGACGATTGAAATTTATTCGGAAAAGCGAGGCGTCATGCAATAAGGACAATCTAGCCACTCTGGCTTTAACTCAGCAGTGCAAGTGACACATTCTAGACCGCTCTTCCGCTTGGCTTTGAGTTCTGCCTCTAGACCAGAATCTGTAAATGTCACCCGTTCTACTTCTTCCAGAGTGGTATAACCTTGGCGTACCAGGTCTAAGCTGTATGCCAGCAATGTCTTCATCCCTTCTTCCACGGCTGCTTCTTTAATGCGCTCGGTGGGGGCACCTTGGCTGATTAAATTTTGCAAGCGTTCGGTTACGCGCATGACTTCATAAACACCCACACGTCCCTTATAGCCAATGCCATTACATTTTTGGCACAGAGCATTTCTGCTTTTGGCTTCCTTCGCTTCATCGGGTTGTAAAGTATTGGCTTTGTAGAAGGTAATATCCCCGTCCCCAGAAGCCGATAAACCAAATCGACCGAGTTCTTGTGAAGTGGGTGAATAGGAAAGGCGACACTCGCTACAAACACGCCGCATCAAGCGTTGCGCCAAAACGCCAATCAGCGAACCCGATACCATGAATGGCTCGATACCCATTTCGTCTAAGCGGGCGATCGCACCGGCGGCATCGTTGGTGTGCAGGGTTGTCAGCACCAAGTGTCCGGTTAGTGCTGCTTCAATTGCGGTTTTCGCCGTTTCTTTGTCCCGCGTTTCACCCACCAGAATTACATCCGGATCTTGGCGCATGAAGGCTCGTAAGATCGAGGAAAAATCCATTCCTTTCTCTCGAATTACCTGTACCTGAGTAATCCCAGGCAAGGCATACTCAATCGGGTCTTCTGCCGTACTGATATTAATTCCCGGATCGTTCCGTTCTGCCAGAACCGAGTACAAGGTGGTAGATTTACCAGACCCAGTTGGCCCGGTTACTAAAATCAAGCCGAAGGGACGGCTTGCCATTTCTCTGACAATTTCTAGCGATTCCGAATCGGAAATTAACTTATCCAAACCTAGCTGGGTGGAAGAGTTATCGAGAATTCGCAAGACCACCTTTTCGCCGTAGCGGCTGGGTAAGGTATTCACCCGAAAGTCAACCTTACGCCCTTCAAACACCCGCCGGATACGACCATCCTGGGGCATCCGTCGCTCGGCAATGTCTAGCTCAGCCATGATTTTGAAGCGAGCTGTGACGGCTGGGATGATTTTTTTCGGGAACGGCTCGAAGGCTTGTTGTAGCACCCCATCTTTCCGGAAGCGAATGCGTAAGAATTCTTCTTGGGGTTCAATATGAATGTCTGAAACCTGCTCTTGCAGACCCTTGAGGAGGATTCTGTTAACCAAGTTGATGACGGGAGCGCCCTGTGCATCCTCTACATTCAGGTCATCTTCAATTTCAGGAGGTGCATCGCCTAAGTCGTTCAAATTATCCAGAACGTCTGAGACATCCACAGACTTTTGGATTCGCGCTACTTCCTCTTTCCTGGTTTGCTCATCCTTGTATTGGTTAATTAGATTCAAACAGTCTTCCAGAGTGATCACCATTCGCTGCAAGGCGATGCCCTGGGGTCGTAAGATGCGGTTGAGATCGTCCTGAGCCGCTAAATTATCTGGATCGACCATTGCCACCAGTACCGAGGGGGGCTGGGTGTCATTTTTCGTTAAAGGTACCAGTTTATAGCGACTACAGATATCGATCGGAATCAGGGTTTCAATCAAAGACCCAATCTGAGAAGTGGGAATTTGGCTGATTTCCGGATCTAGAGATTCAACTCCGTAAAGAATTTTGAGTTCAAAAAGCTGTTGTTTTTTATACTGACGTAGCAAATCTGGGGGAAGCGATCGCCCAGTAATCGTTTCAAGAACCTCGGTTAAGGGTCTACCAGACTTGCGGCTTTCTACCATAGCCTGCCGCATTTGGTCGGTGTCAACATAGCCTGCCTGAATCAGCTGGTTGCCGAAGGGCGAAAACTCATTGCGGACAGCAAGGGCGCGATTTCGTGGTGAGGATTGAGTCATAGATCCGTGAGAATACCTCTTTACAAATTGTTCCCAAAACCATGAAGGAAAATTGCTATCGTCAGCCCAAAACTAAATTTTTACGATCTAGATCGCGACTTAGGCTTGCGCCCCCGCAGTATCACCAGACCGTTTCATCACTTATGCTGAGCCGTTGCGGCGATTTTAAAGGCAAAATTGACGCGATAAGCCAATTTGCTCCTCACTAGCCGCAAGCAGTAATATCCGTACAACGATGCTGTAAGTTTTAAGATTTAAGACCTGCCGGAGCCTTGGAAGACTCGGACACGACTTGGTTAATGACAAGGAGCCTGTAAAGCTGAACGTGGTAGGGAACATTCACGATAATAGCCTTAACCAAGTCTTAGGCGTAGGATTGTCTTAATTTATTTTGCGATTCATACATAGTCTACTGTCTAGATTCTGATGTCTGGCACGCCCACTCGCTCAATGGCTATCCTGAAATTCGTGAAGATGACGTTACAATCGGAAAGTAGGCAATTGCTTCTATAAAGAAAATTCTGTGCAAATGCCAGCAGATGGCATAGCTTGGCACAATGTAGGGTTGGCGTGTTGATACGGTTTTCCCACCCAAGCCTTGTCAGAAAGTCAAGCCAAAAGCTTTAAAGAGTATTGGCAGGATGCCTGGGCACACTATGATTCTAGAAAGGGGAAAGTTTTGTGGCAATGCGCCTCTTCTCTCCATCCCTAACTCAGGGAGTGGTGAGACACCAACCTGATACAGAACGGGAGGTGGTAGTGGCGACATCGACAGGACTACCCATTAAAATGAGCGCGAGCAGTCTCTTAGCTGGGATGATAGCCCAATGAACGAGGAAGAAAATCAGCAAGACAATACTTCACCTCCAATGGTTGATAACCAGGCGGTGGCACAGGAAATGGGGAATGAACCATTATCTGAAACGGGAACCTTAAATGGAGAACCATTAGGGGAGGCGTCAGTGTATGGCACAAGCCAAACATCTGATGTGGTATCAGATGCCAGTGCAACCTCCGGAGCCAGCGGAGACGAAAGTAACGCAGAAGCAGCCAGCAACACAGCGGCTGTAGAAGCATTGACGCGGGAAGTGGAGGCTTTAAAAGCGCAAGTGGAAGAGCGCACGCAACAGTGTGACTCTTTCAAAACTCAGTACATGAGGATAGCCGCAGATTTTGAAAATTTCCGCAAGCGGACTCTCAAAGAGAAGGAAGACTCGGAGGTGCAGATCAAGTGCACAACCATTACTGAGTTACTGCCCGTAGTGGATAATTTTGAGCGGGCGCGATCGCAGATCAAGCCGCAAACTGATGGAGAATGGAGCATTCACAAAAGCTACCAGAGTGTCTACAAACAGCTGGCAGACGCTCTCAAGCGCATCGGAGTATCTCCCATGCGTCCGGAGGGTCAAGATTTCGATCCCAATCTCCACGAAGCCGTGATGCGGGAACCAACGAATGAATATCCAGAAGGAGCCGTGATCGAACAGCTGGTGCGCGGCTATTTCTTGGGCGATCGCGTCTTGCGCCACGCCCTAGTCAAAGTTGCTGCTGGTATGGAGCCCGTGGTAACCTCAGAGGAAGGTCATCCGCTTTCTGGCGAAAGTTAATGGAGTTTGATGCACTGCATCGACGGTTGAAGGCGTCAGAAATTACAATCAAATTGATGGAAATCTGGTGCCGGGTCCGAACCATTTCGGACAAGCAATTCGACGGCTACTTAACAAATCCTGTAAACCTTTACTACAGCTAGCTATGGGAAAAGTCATTGGCATCGACTTGGGCACGACCAATAGTTGCGTGGCTGTTTTAGAGGGGGGTCAACCCATCGTCATCTCTAACACAGAAGGAGGGAGAACGACCCCAAGTATCGTGGGATTTGGCAAGGGCGGCGATCGCCTAGTGGGTCAGCTAGCGAAACGGCAAGCTGTCACCAATGCCGAAAATACGGTATACAGCATTAAACGCTTTATCGGTCGCCGCTGGGATGACACCGAAGTAGAGCGATCGCGCGTGCCCTACACCTGTATCAAAGGTCGCGATGATACCGTCGATGTCCAAATTCGGGGACGCAACTACACCCCCCAAGAAATCTCAGCGATGATCCTGCAAAAGCTAAAGCAGGATGCAGAAAACTTTCTTGGCGAACAGGTAGACCAGGCAGTCATCACCGTACCTGCCTACTTCACAGACGCCCAAAGGCAGGCGACGAAAGATGCCGGTACCATTGCCGGACTGGAAGTTTTACGGATTATCAACGAACCCACGGCAGCTGCTCTTGCCTACGGCTTAGATAAACAAGATGAAGAGCAGTGCATTCTGGTGTTTGACTTAGGGGGCGGCACCTTCGACGTTTCCGTACTCCAATTGGGTGACGGTGTTTTTGAAGTCAAAGCTACCTCTGGAAACAACCATCTAGGCGGAGATGACTTTGACAACAGCATTGTCCGCTGGATGATCGAAAACTTCAAACAGCAAGATTCCATCGACCTGGGAACCGACAAAATGGCTCTCCAGCGGTTGCGAGAGGCAGCAGAGAAAGCCAAAATCGAACTTTCCAGCATGGGCAGCACCTCCATCAATTTGCCATTCATCACCGCCGATGAAACCGGGCCAAAACATTTAGAGATGGAACTTTCCCGCGCCCAGTTTGAAGAACTCGTCAACCATTTGGTGGAAGGTACCATTGAGCCTGTAGCTCAGGCGATCAAAGACAGCGGTTTGACAGCCAATGAGATTGACCGGATCATCCTGGTGGGAGGTTCAACTCGAATTCCTGCCGTTCAAGATGCGATTAAGAAGTTTTTTGGTGGCAAAGCACCCGATCGGTCGATCAACCCGGATGAAGCAGTGGCGCTGGGAGCAGCGATCCAAGGAGGCGTCTTAAGCGGCGAAGTCGAGGATCTGCTGCTATTGGATGTTGCCCCCCTAAGCTTGGGCATTGAAACCTTGGGAGAAGTGTTTACAAAAATTATTGAGCGCAACACCACAATTCCCACGACGAAATCCCAAGTTTTTTCCACCGCCACCGACGGACAAACCAGCGTGGAAATTCACGTCTTACAGGGTGAGCGGGCGATGGCGAAAGATAACAAAAGTCTTGGCAAATTCCTCCTAGCAGGAATTCCCCCCGCTCCCAGAGGCATCCCTCAAATTGAAGTGTCCTTTGAAATTGGCGTTGATGGAATTCTCAAAGTATTGGCTCAAGACAAAGGCACTGGGAGAGAGCAGAGTATCCGGATTAGCAATACCGGCGGCTTGAGTGCCAGCGAAGTCGAACGGATGCGGCACGAAGCTGAAACCTATGCCGAAGAAGACCAGCGTCGGATGCAAGTAGTGGAGCTGAAAAATCAGGCTGATAGCCTGTTCTACAGCTATGAATCGACGTTAAATGATAACGGGGAGCTGGTTGCAGAGGATATCAAAACGCAGGCAAATAAGAAGGCTACAGCGGTGCGAGCGGCGCTGGCTAACCCCTCAATTAGTGTTGAGGAGATCAAACAACAGATTGACGATTTTCAGCAGACACTGTTTGCGATTGGTGCTGCCGTGTACCAGCAAGCCAGCGGACGCGAGACACCGGATGATTACGAAAGCTTGGAAAGTGGCATATCCCCAGAGTTTCGTGAAGCGCCTGACTCCACACCCGATGACGATGACTTTAGATTTGATGACGATAATACCGTTCAGGCTGACTACGAGCCAGTTGACTAAATCAATTAAAAATAAAAAAGGAAAAATGAAAAATTGAAGGATATCTAAAGTTTTCATTTTTCCGTTCTCCTAACCCTTAACCCCTAAAGAAGCAGCGTTCTATGGCCCGCGACTACTATGAAATTCTCGGGGTCTCCCGTGACTCAGACAAAGAGGAAATTAAGCGTGCCTATCGCCGTCTGGCCCGGAAATATCACCCGGATGTCAATAAAGAGCCAGGGGCGGAAGAACGCTTTAAAGAAATCAATCGAGCATACGAAGTCCTTTCGGAACCAGAAACCCGGACTCGCTACGATCGCTATGGAGAAGCCGGGGTGGCTTCTGGTGTCGGAGCTGGCCCAGACTTAGGCGATATTGGTAACTTTGCCGATATTTTTGAAAGCTTCTTCAGTGGGTTTGGGGGTGCCGGGGGTCAAACGGCTGCTCGCAGACGTAGCGGTCCCGTTCGCGGTGACGACCTGCGGTTAGATTTAAAGCTGGAATTTCGGGAAGCCGTCTTTGGGGGCGAAAAAGAAATCCGGATTCCCCATCTAGAAACCTGTGCTACCTGTAGCGGTGCAGGTGCCAAGCCGGGAACGCGACCGCGAGCCTGTCCGACTTGCAGTGGTTCCGGTCAAGTGCGTCGTGCGACACGGACTCCCTTTGGTAGCTTTACCCAAGTCTCTGTCTGTCCCACCTGTAACGGTGAAGGACAGGTAATTGAGGACAAGTGTGAAACTTGCGGAGGCGTCGGTCGCAAACAGGAGACGAAAAAGCTTAAAATTACTATCCCTCCAGGGGTAGATAATGGAACCCGGCTACGCGTTTCTAAAGAAGGAGACGCTGGTCTGCGCGGTGGGCCTCCGGGAGATTTGTACGTCTATTTGTTTGTTGAGGAAGACGCAGAGTTTCATCGGGATGGGATTAACGTCCTGTCAGAGATTAAGATTAGCTACTTGCAGGCGATCTTAGGATGCCGTCTGGAAGTGAATACAGTAGATGGGCCGGTAGAGTTAACAATTCCGGCGGGAACGCAACCGAATACGGTGCTGACGCTAGAAAATCATGGCGTACCCAAACTAGGGAACCCAGTCAGCCGGGGAGATCACCTGATTAATGTAGGAATTGATATTCCCAATCGGATTACGGCTGAAGAACGGGAACTGCTGGAGAAGCTGGCTAAAATCAAAGGCGATCGCACTGGGAAAGGCGGTTTAGAAGGATTTTTAGGAGGGTTGTTCAAGTGATCGACAATCCAGCGACTGCAACGGATGTGCCGGACGCTCAGCTGGACTTGCGGGGGACGCCTTGCCCGATTAACTTCGTTCGCACTAAACTCCGCCTAGAACAAATGGCACCCGGTACCTTATTAGAAGTGTGGCTAGATCCGGGTGAGCCAATTGAGCAGGTTCCTGATAGTTTAGCGATGGCGGGCTACACAATTGAAGAGACGCGATTCATTGCGTCTGAAGACCGCACAGGCTTTTTTGCCCTGAGGGTGAGGCGTCCAGCTTCCCTATGAGTTCTGTACCACCTCCGTCGCTACCGCCGACAGGAGAGGAGAGGGAGGAGATATTTCCAGATCCGGTTGATCGGTTCGAAGAATCTTCGCCGTTAATTGGGACGGTGGTGGCTGTGCAGGCGAATTTCTATCAAGTGCGACTAGACCTCAGTAGTCCGGAGTTAGAATCTGACACCCCGCCGATAACTCCCTTTCTCCTGTGTACTCGTCGGGCAAGGCTGAAAAAAATAGGTCAGAAGGTGATGGTAGGCGATCGCGTTCTGATTGAGGAAGCTGACTGGGCAGGTGGACGGGGAGCGATCGCCGAAGTTTTCCCCCGCACAAGCGAACTAGATCGTCCTCCAGTGGCAAATGCTCAGCAAATTCTTCTCGTTTTTGCCCTAGAAGAACCTACGTTGGATGCCTATCAATTGAGTCGTTTTCTGGTAAAAGGAGAGTCTACTGGCTTAGAAGTCTGCCTTTGCTTAAATAAAAGCGATTTAGTGACAACTGACCAACTCAACCAATGGCGCGATCGCTTGCAAGGATGGGGCTACCAACCGATATTTATCAGCGTCCACACAGGTCGAGGTCTAGAAGAATTCCAGCATCAACTAAATCATAAAATTACTATTTTTGCGGGTCTTTCTGGCGTCGGGAAATCGAGCATCGTAAACTATCTTATTCCCAGCGTCAATCTGCGCGTCGGAGAAGTTTCCGGCAAACTCAGCCGAGGGCGTCATACGACGCGACACGTTGAATTGTTTGAATTACCGACAGGCGGATTCATTGCAGATACCCCTGGATTCAACCAACCAGACTTGGATGCGACTCCGGAAGAGTTAGTGCATTATTTCCCAGAAGCACGCCAGCGCTTAGCGGTTGCCCGATGTCAATTTAGTGATTGCCTGCATCGGGATGAGCCGAATTGTGCGGTGCGAGGGGATTGGGAACGTTACGATCATTATCTAGATTTTCTGAAAGATGCGATCGCTCTTTCTACTCATCTGAACCAACAAGCCGATCCCGACGCCACCCTGAAAATGAAAACCAAGGGTAAAGGGCACAGTCAATACGAACCCAGGTTAGAAGCCAAAAAATACCGTCGTCCTTCCCGTCGGACTCAACAGCAGGCACTTGACCAAGTGTATCAAGACACGGATTTTTCAGAAAAGATGGAAGATGAATAAAAAAGAGGGTTAGATTTATGCAGCAAATCGATCTCGCTGCGGCATCTCAACCTCTGCCCAAATTAATTGAGGTGGCACTTCGTGGTGAAGAAGTCACGATCTCGAAAGACAAGCATCCTGTTGTCAAATTAGTGCCAGTCTCGCCCCTGAAGCGTCCTCCTCAGTTTGGGAGCGTACAAATCCTCCATCGACGGACATCGCATGTCCAATTACAAACGAAGTCGCATCCGAATCAAGCCAAAGAACCGCTTCGGGGATTTCGTCAGGCTTACTCGTTGTCACGTCGCTCTCCAGAGTTGAGCTTCCACGGAAGGTGGTCGCAAACGGGCGCTCGATCTCGGATAAGGATAGTTCCTCGAACTTAGCCGCTCAGGCTATACCCCACGTTGTTGACGACGACGTCAATGTGACTAAATACTCGTCACGCCCGGACTCGACGACCGCTCTCGCCCCAGAAAGACAAATCGAGGGACAAGGTGACGAATCCCTGCTCAACCAGCTTTTGGGCATACAGATTTGCGCTCTGTTCTTTGACTGCGCCCATTGGGTGCCCGACAATGATTGCGGGATTCTTGGTGTTCTGATCTAAGGCTTTGGGAATGAAGAGATTCCCAGCAACCTGCATATTGTATTGGTTTCTGAACGTAACCTTCTGCACCGTCACCTTGTCGCTCCTATAGAAGTTGTCTGCCGCCTCGACCACAGGGGACTGCTACACGAGTGCTTGGGGGCTATTACGCCAAACGTGTGTTTTGTCGAGTGCAAATGCCGCCGTTGCGCCGATTGCACTCATCAAGAGGGTTGGTATTAGAACGCGGTGTTTCATTGATTTGTTCGTATGTGTGGGTTTATCTAGCGGGTTAGCTTCGGTTCGACGCGCCTGCCTTCAGCGGGGCTATGTCGATGACGAAGTGATAGCGCGCGTCCTTGTTCACCAAGCGCTCGTAAGCGCGTTTGCATTGGTACTCCTGCGAAGTTTCACCTCGGTTATTCAGATTTCAGAGAAGCCATATCAATTACAAAGCGATATTTCACATCGGACTTGAGCAGTCGCTCGTAGGCTTCGTTGACCTTCTGGATGGGGATGACTTCAACATCGGCGGTGATATTGTGTTCACCGCAAAAGTCGAGCATCTCTTGGGTTTCGGCGATGCCGCCGATCATAGAGCCAGAAAGACTGCGGCGACTCATAATCAGACTAAATGCCGCGACATCTAGAGGCTTTTCAGGCGCACCAACCAGGGTGATGTTACCGTCGAGGTCCAGCAGGTTGAGATAAGCATTAATGTCGTGCTTGGCAGCGACGGTATCGAGGATAAAATCGAAGCTACCAGCGTGCTTTTGCATCTCGTCAGCATTGCGGGAAACAACAACTTCATCGGCACCCAGGCGGAGCGCGTCTTCTTTCTTGTCGGGGGACGTGGTAAAGACAACAACGTGCGCTCCCATTGCATGAGCAAGCTTCACGCCCATGTGCCCCAATCCGCCCAGACCGACCACACCTACTTTCTTACCCTCTGTAACTCCCCAATGACGGAGTGGCGAATACGTGGTAATGCCTGCACATAGGAGCGGTGCAACTCCAGCTAGATCGAGGTTTGGGGGAACGCGCAGCACGAAGCGTTGATCGACAACAATGCTATTGGAATAGCCACCATAGGTAACTGGAGCGGTCTTGTGCTTGTCTGGAGAGTTGTAGGTGAAGATCGCATTTTGGCAAAACTGCTCAAAGCCAGCCTTGCAATTGGGACAGTGACCATCCGAATCGACCATGCAGCCAACTCCCACTAGATCGCCCGACTTGAACTTGGTCACTGCCGAGCCGACCTGAGTGACCCGTCCAACAATCTCATGACCGGGAACGATCGGGTAGGTTGTGGACATGAAATCGCTCCACTCGTCCCGCACTGAATGGAGGTCGGAGTGGCAGATGCCACAGAAAAGAATTTCAATCTGAACGTCGTGCTCCGTAGGATCGCGCCGTGCGATCGTGTCGGAGGCCAGCGGTGATGTTGCACTGACTGCGGAGTAAGCTTTGGCGTTGTACATAAATTGATGCTCCAATCTGGAAGATAAGCTGGTTTACTTCTACTCGGTCTTGAATCTGTCCTGGTATTGTTCGTTGCTGACCTTTTCCATCCAGTCTAAGGGCTTGGCGTCGAGTACCTCCTGAGTAGCGATATGAGTCATCGCCGTTGGCGGTGAAGGAGACGATGGCGACAATGCTTTATTGTCGTGCGTTTAGGGTTCGATCGGGTTGGCGTTGCACATCACTACACCGTTTGACCGCCATCGATGACCAGGGCGTGCCCAACAGCGAAGGAGGACGCATCCGAACACAGCCAGATGACGGCATTGGCGATCTCTTCGGGTTGACCCATCCTGCCAATTGGTTCCTGCGAGATCACTCGTTCTCGTCCTTCGGGAGTGCCGCCGCTGAAGCGATCCATCATCGGGGTGTCGATGATTCCGGGACACACAGCGTTGATGCGAATGTTTTGTGAGGCGTAGTCGAGTGCCGCCGCCTTGGTCAGTCCGACCACGCCGTGCTTTGCAGCCACGTAAGCCGCTTGACCTTTGAAGCCTTTGACTCCAGCACCTGAAGAGGTATTCACGATCGCGCCACCCCCTTGCTTGAGCATCAGCGGGATTTCGTGCTTTAGGCACAGGAACACGCCGCGCAGGTTGATGTTGACGATGCGGTTCCACTCCTCCTCTGTAAGGTCGGCTGTCGCCGCTATCTTCTGTTCCACGCCAGCGTTGTTGAAGGCAAAGTCCAGTCGCCCGAAAATCTCAATGGTCTTATCCAGAGCCGCCTTCACGTCCTCGGCTCGCGTCACGTCGCACCTGATGGCGATTGCCTTCGGCAGCAGCGAAGCTCCCGCCCGCCCGTCGAGTTCCTCAATTATGCGGACTGTTTCTTGATTGCCTTGTTCTGAAATGTCAGCGACCACCACGTTAGCGCCCTCACGGGCAAATGCCAGCGCTGTCGCTCGACCGATGCCGTTCGCTGCTCCGGTGACAAAAGCCACCTTATCTGTGAAGTTTCCATTCGAG
This sequence comes from Coleofasciculus sp. FACHB-542, assembly GCF_014695825.1. Taxonomy (NCBI): domain Bacteria; kingdom Bacillati; phylum Cyanobacteriota; class Cyanophyceae; order Coleofasciculales; family Coleofasciculaceae; genus Coleofasciculus; species Coleofasciculus sp. FACHB-542. Next base: position 30,960 of record NZ_JACJPB010000021.1, read on the forward strand.
TTGAGTAGCATATATTCTCCTGCCAGTTTCTCGCTTACCGACTGAGGTGCTGATTGAAAAAGGATGCAAGCTTGTCCCACGGGATAAGGTTCACCCGGTCGTACAAATCGACGTGTCCCGCGTTCGGAACGATATAGAGATCCTTTGGCTCGGCTGCGCGTTTGTAGGCATCTTCGCTGAACTCCTTAGAATGTGCATTGTCACCCGTGATGAACAGCATGGGACGAGGCGAAATCGTTTCAATGTCATCGAACGGGTAAAAGTTCATGAATTTGACGTTGCTGGTAAGCGTCGGATGCGTTGTCAGTTTCGGCGACGAACTTTTGGGGGTGTATTCGCCCCTAGGAGTGCGGTAAAAGTCATAGAACTCACGCTCAATGGGGGTAGAGTTCTCATTGAGTTCATGCACGGTTCCGCTTGTGTATTTGGTCTCGCCGCCCGTGAACTCCGCATAGCGTTGCTGGGCCGCCTCTGCGATCCATTTCTTCCTTTGTTCCAGGGTCGTAGAATGCTTAAGCCCGTTGCGAGCGGCAGCACCCATGTCATACATACTGACCGTCGCAATAGCCTTCATGCGCGGGTCGATCTTGGCGGCGCTGATGACGAAGCTCCCGCTGCCGCAAATCCCGAGAACGCCAATCCGATCCCTGTCAACGAATGGTCGAGTGCCCAGAAAATCGACCGCAGCACTGAAATCCTCGGCATAAATATCCGGCGAAACAACGTTGCGAGGCTGCCCCTCACTCTCGCCCCAGAAAGACAAATCGAGGGACAAGGTGACGAATCCCTGCTCAGCCAGCTTTTGGGCATACAGATTTGCGCTCTGTTCTTTGACTGCGCCCATTGGGTGCCCGACAATGATTGCCGGATTCCTGGCGTTCTGATTCAAGGCTTTGGGGATGAAGAGAGTCCCAGCAACCTGTATGTTGTATTGATTTTTGAATGTAACCTTCTGCATGGTCACCTTGTCGCTCTTATAGAAGTTGTCTACCCCCTCAACCACAGCGGACTGCTGCACGGGTGCTTGGGATATCTTCTTACGTGAGACGTGTGTTTTGTCGAGCGCAAATGCCGCCGTTGCACAGATTGCACTCATCAAGAGGGTTGGTATTAGAACGCGGTGTTTCATTGATTTGTTCGTATGTGTGGGTTTATTTAGCGGGTTCACTTTGGCTCAATAGCCGTCGCAAGCAGTTTCATTTCGTACCCTCTTTACTGCGATCGCAACTCGATCGTCACTTTTACAGAACCAGGCACATTCAATGCCTCGATGTCACCGTCAATTTTTCCGAGAATAATGAGTCCGTTTGAGTATCCAAAATCGTTGTAATACATCGCCAAATTCCCCCAGGGAGCGTAATAAGCAATATCTCCAACCGCAGGATCGCTGCCCGGAGGTGCATCTTCTGTGGATAATCGTCTTGGCAAATCACTAATTTTTTCGGTGTTTGCGTAATCTTTTAGCGTCAGTGTTAATGGCAGCAGGGAAATAAAATCCTGAGTGGTTTTGCTGTCAATCAAGGTGGCTGTTACGACCTTGTTTCCGATCTGGATGTTGATCTTCATCCTGTTTGCCTGCTCGGTTGATAGTTCAGTTGGTATCTCTGACGGGGCATTTCTGGTCATACTATTGTCGGCACGGCAGGCTGAGGAACTCAGGGACATCGCCAGGGCGAGAAGCAAAATCAGCATTCGCTTCTGACCGTTTTTTACTTTGGTGGGAAACCCTCTTAAAAGCATCAGGATCTCCCTTCATACTGCTCGTCGCTGACCTGTTCCATCCAGTCCACAGCGGTGCCGTCGATCGCCTCCTGAATGGCGATGTGAGTCATGGTTGTGGTGGCTGTGGCTCCGTGCCAGTGTTTTATGTCCGGTGGAATCCAGACGACATCACCAGGTTTGATTTCCTGAATTGGTTCACCCCATTGCTGAACCCAGCCAACTCCAGCCGTCACAATCAGAGTTTGCCCCAGGGGATGGGTATGCCATGCGGTTCGGGCACCTGGCTTGAAGGTGACACTTGCACCAGATGCACGGGATGGATCGTGTACCGGAAAAAGAGGATTGATACTCACAGAACCCGTGAAATATTCGGCTGCTCCTTCGGTGGAAGGCTGCGAACCATTCCGCGTGATTTCTACGCTCTGTGGGCGATCGCCAGATGAGACTTGTGTATGCCCTGCCTGTGCAAACCCCAAAGCTAATAAGGAAAATGCCATGACAGGTATCGTGAGCCGTTTCATTTCTATTCCTCCATGCTTGTGTTTAGCCGTGCAAAGCTTTCCCACAGCGACCAATGCCTGCCGTGGATTTGAGGATGCTTCTCGTGCAATCGCAAGAAGCGCTTGACCAAATAAACCTGAGTGTTCTCTTGAAGAGAAATCCAGACGCTTACAAGAAGCCGGAATCACGTTTCATTGCTTTAACCTCATTCTAGGAATCTTGAAAGGCAAGCAATAGGACGATTGTCTAGGATGGTTGTACAATCCTGCAAACTTGCACCGCTTTCGATTCAAGCCGCGCTAGATTCTTATACAGGCTTAGCTGCCAAACCCTTTCTAGACCTTGATGTGTCTATAAATCGATTTGAACGGACATCAGAAATGAACGCTGCAAGAACGAGTGAAAAGTCCGATAGAGCGTTGATGAATAACCCTCAGGCAAAGCGTGAAGCAGACCGAGCGCAAGCCAACCGAGAGGAACTAAGGGAGCGAATTGCCCAAGCGATTCGTCAAGATGGAGCGATCGAGCTGCTGAAAGGATTGCACTTCTATCGCACCTCGTCTCCTTCGGAATGCTTTCATAGTGTCTCTATTCCTGCCTTTTGTGCGATCGCTCAGGGCAGTAAAGAAGTGCTGCTAGGCAGCGATCGCTATCAGTACGATCCGATGCACTATCTGCTGGGGACAGTCGAACTGCCGATTGCCAGCCAAATTCTAGAAGCAACTCAGGAAAAACCGTACCTAGGTCTTCGTCTCGATCTCGACCCTACCCTCGTTGGCTCAGCTATGGTTGAGGCAGGCTATCCCTCAGCGCAACGGGGTGCTAGTGTAAAAGCGATCGACGTGAGTCCGTTGGATGCAGACTTGTTGGATGCTGTGGTGCGGCTTGTCAGGCTTCTCGATTCTCCTGCCGAAACCCATGTGCTTGCACCCCTGATTAAACGGGAAATTATCTACCGACTCCTAATGGGAACGCAAGGAAATCGGCTGCGTCAGATTGCCGTTCTAGGTGGCTACACTCACCACATCGCCAGAGCGGTCGATCGACTTCGCAAAGACTTTAACCAGCCGCTTCGGATTGAAAGCATCGCACGCGATCTAGGAATGAGTGTCTCAGGCTTCCACCATCACTTCAAGTCAGTCACTGCTATGAGTCCTTTGCAGTTTCAGAAGCAACTACGGCTTCAAGAAGCTCGCCGTCTGATGCTGGGGCAAAACCTTGACGCTAACAGTGCTGCCTACCATGTGGGTTATGATGACGCCTCGCACTTCAACCGGGAATACAAGCGGCTCTTTGGTGCACCACCGATGCGTGATGTGGAGCGGCTGCGAGAAGCTGCCAGGGAGACTGCTGGTTCAATATGACTCTTCAAGACTCCTAATCTTGCCAGAAGTCGCTAAAAAGTTTCTACCGGATAGATGTTCTAATTCGTTATAGGGCATTTTAACTCCCTCTTGCCGTCCTTCTTCCTAAAGTTTTCCCGATTCTCCTTTACCTTGATCGCTAACTGGCACATTGCTTTCCTATTTATGCAGGAGGTCTAAGGATGACACTCTATAGACAATGTTACGGTACGTGCCCACCGAGAAACGAAGCAGGCTAACTATCATTTCATCAGACTGATACAATCTGTTTAACTCCTTTAATTCGGGCAATTATCGCTCTTTTGTTGCTCGCGTTAGAGTAAAAGTTAAAACTCTTGCATCAAAGGAATTTGACCAATTTAGTATTAGCGTCGGGCTGACCAGTTGCGTCTATCTACTTTGGCACCGCCTAATATATCCACGCTTCCAATAATGGTGTTGTCAGAAATGCGCCCCTTAAACTGCATGGTTACTAGCTTCCCTTGCTTCGGCTGTGTAACTTTAAAACTCAGTTGGTCGCCGGTTAATTTCGCCTCAGTAATTGGTATTTCGTCATTGCTCATTCTCACCGTTCCCGTAACTTCTTGGAACTGTTGACGTAATTGCAGCGTGTAGGGGTTTTTGCTGCCAACGGATTGCATATTCCATTGCCAGGTTCCTGTTACCTGTGCGGGAATCACCCAATAGAAAACTCTATGAATGCGAGAACCGACCCGCAACACTTCAGTGCGATCGGGTTTCCATTCCTTCATGTCGAACTGGTGAGATACAACGGGCGTTCCGGGTTTGAGTTCGCGCAGGAGTTTCGGTCGCAGTTGGACGTTCACTTTAGGCAGCAGGTAAAGCGTCACCACGGTGGCCTCGCTGAGGTCAGTTTGGAACAAATCTTGCTCGACAAACTTCACGCGATCGCTCACACTGGCTAATCTAGCTTTTTCGTTACTTTCCTGAATGAGTCGGGGGTTAATCTCGAAACCGACACCCTTCGCGCCAAATTCCTTCGCGGCTGCGATAACCAACCTTCCATCGCCAGAACCTAAATCGTAAACGACATCATCTTGAGTAACGTCAGCCATCTTTAGCATTGCTGTCACCACCTCGTTAGGCGTTGGCACATAGGGCACATCAGTCTGCGATCGCACGCCCTCCGGCAAGGGTGGAGGTTGAGCTTGGGAGACGGGTAGCGATCGCCCTTCTTGCCAGATGAAGAGGCTGCTAACACCCGCACACAACACCAAAAAGCCAAGGATTCGCTTCAAACGCATAGCAACTGATGACCTTTGTGAATGTGACGCTTCTCCTTATCTTGCCAGAAGCGATCGCTTGTGAAAACTAGATGACAAGAGAGAGCGATCGCTTCCCATCACTCGTCTTTTACAAATCTTATCAAACCGCTATAAATTACTTTTGGCTACAAGTTGCCAGTCTCGACGCGAGAGAAGACATTTCCACAATTAAAAATGAAGAACCCACGTCCCCATTAAGATAGAAATTAAGCGATCGCATCCAAGGAAGATGTCCTGCTGGTGCATCCAAGCTGAAGGTAAGTTCATCATATTCGCACCAACCTTGTTCAAACCATCCCAAGCGATCGCCAAAACTTTGCCAAGTTTTATCGCCAGCGTGCAGCTTACCACCGACACTCTGCCAGATACTCTTTTGTACGCTATAACCAAAATGCTCGTTGCTGGATCTTAACCATAGTTTTTCGATAGTACAAAAGTCTGGATAGGGAATCTTTTTAATCGCTTCTATATCTAGCAAACCTTCTTTTTCGATTGGTTATTTTAAGTACAACAGCCGCAGTTTCTTTATCAGCTTCTTTCCATTTCCATCTGCTAGTCAATCTTGCAGTCTGCTCTAGTCCATTCCTACTGCTGAAATTAATTGCACCGCCCCAAACCATCGATTGCAATGTTGAAACGCTTGGGTTCATTTTGACACAGTACCAAGAAATGTCCCCACAGCGCGATCGCTCACTTAAACTTTATTGAATGTTACGCCGCTTATTCTTGCACCACTTCCAACAAATCTTCAATTAACACGTCAAAGGTTCGCGCTAACTTTCTTAAAGCAGCTAAGTCCGCCATCACCATTCCCGGCGACACTGCATAAGTTTTGATGGTGCTGTAGGAGACTCCGGAACGTTCGGAAACCTCCTTCAGCGTCCAGCCTTCCTTGGCGGCAAACTCCCTAATCCGCAACTTTATTAACTCTGTTCTTGACATAGAGTTTAAATTTCGACTAAAATATTTTATCCAGTAAAAAGCGATCGCCCTTTGGCGTCGGAAACTGAAGAGCGATCGCTAATTCCACAAAAACTCCATGATATTGGAGTTAATTATTATGATATCAAGCTCACAGCCTGAAGCAAGGGTTGTTCATCAATTGGCTCGGTTTGTGACGAAAGAAGCGATCGCGCTTTTGCTTAACCTCAACCCCGAACAGATATATCGGATCGACTGTTGGCAATATGTCATCCACGTTGTTGGCAAAGGCGTGAGTACGTTTGTCAGCTATGCGGATCTGCCACCCATTTTAGGCGCAAAGACACCCACTACCAAAGATTTCCTCAGATGGCGCAAGCGTTGGAGAAAGCATCAATATAAAGCCCCCGGCTTTTGGGTGAAATTTTACGAGCAGAAACTAAACACAGCCCCTTCCTTGGCAGAAATGTACAGATGGGGGGAATTGCTGAGCGTCATTAAATCTGTGCTGTCAGAGGCTCAATTGCGGAGGTTGCGGAGTCTCTATGCCCAGAAAAAACAAGCAATGGAAAATTTTCAAATTCAACTTGTTTAAGAATTAATTTCCAGAAATCTTGCGAACCAGCTGCTTCAAAACAAAGCGATCGCTCTTGAGTTGATCTGCTTACAAATCGGGACGCGCCAGCAGCGACTCGCCAACCGTTACAAAACAACCCCAAACACCCCCCGAACCCCCAACTCGCCATCCCGGAAGATGTCCGGGGAGAGCATCGGAAGTGAAATTGAGGTCATTCCACCACAACCAAGTTTCGTTGACGCGCCAACCCACGCGATCGCCAAACGTGACAAAATCTTTCCCACACTCGTTGTAAATCCGCTTCTGGACGCTCAAGCCAAAGCGTCCGTTGCTGTAGTTTACCCAGAGAGTGTCGATGGTGCGTAAATCTTGCCCTGGAAACGATTCAATGTGTTCGTAATCCAGCCATTCTTCGTCCCGACGGGCTACCTTCAGCATAATCGCCGCCGTTTCCATATCGGCTTCTCTCCACTTCCCTGCTGCTAATAAATCCCGCAATTGACGGTAATTTTCCCCCGCCTCCGGACTCAGCTTGTTGTGAGAGTCTGAAGAAACAAACATTGTCGTGGGAAGCGTGGTGTCAGACGTAGTAATGACTGATTCAACGTTTCGGATGGGTAACGTCGCCGCATCTTGATTCAGACTGCTGAAATTAAATAAATCCAACCAAGCTTGCACGGAAGCAGGACGATTCTCTGGTTCAAACTCCATACCTTGGAGAATTGCCAGCTCAAGGCGATCGCTAATACTAGAATTAATTTGTCTCGGTGCCTCTAAGGGAACTTTCGCCGCCCTGGCAAAAGCCGGAGTCGGGCGCTTTCCCGTGAGTAAATAATACAGAGTTGCAGCGAGGGCGTAGACATCCGTATACTCGCCTCGCCTCGCTTCCTCAGCATATTGCTCAATCGGTGCAAAACCGTGGGTTAAAGCTTGAGTATGAGCTTGGGTAGTATCCCGGATAAACTCCCGTGCAATCCCAAAATCAATCAAAACTGCCTCTAATTTCCCAGAACGCAGCATGATGTTGTGCGGCTTTACATCTCGATGCAGCAACCCTTTATCGTGAACGACGGTAAGCGCTTCACCAATCTGCTGAATGTAGCACAGTGCTTCTATTTCCGACAGCAGTCCCCACCTGTTCACCCACTTCCATAAATCTTCCCCTTCCACATATTCCATCGCCATACAGGGAAGCGAGCCTTCCTGAAAAGCATTGTCAATCTGTACGATATGCGGGTGACGACATAAGGCTAAGCGTAGCGCCTCATCTCGGAAATCCCGCTGAAATTTATCCCGGAAAGAAGCGAGTTCTGGGTTGTTGAGGACATCGTCCTTCAGCGTCTTGATGACAACTTGATTGCCTTTTCTGTCTTTAGCAAGATAGGTAATCCCAACACCACCCTGACCCAGGGGTCTTTCGATGATATAGCGATCGCCGTATAACCTCTGCCCAGCTGCCCAAGCCATAGCTTACGAAAGACTCCAAGACGAACCGTGTTAATTTTTGCACAGTTTAACGCAGCAACAGCAAAACCCCCTGTAACAAACCCACGACAAACCCTAAGATGCCTCCTAAATTAACAATTGCTTGCAATTCACTTTTTACGATGCCTTGAATTGCCATTTCTAATTCCGCCGCCGATGTTCCCTTGACTCGGTCAATAATCACCTGATCGATCGACAAAATCGGAATTACTTGAGCGACAATTTTTTCCAGATCCTCCTCCAAATAGCGCTCTAAAATTAAAGCCAATTCTTTGCTAACCACTTCTAAGGAAGCGTTGACAGCAGGCGATGTTCGCAGCCGACCCAGGATTAACTTAGCAATATTTTCCCAGTCCACAGAGTCACTCAATCCCTGCAACAAATCAGCGCCCCGCTCTTGAATATAACTGCGGACGCTGTCGCGCATCGTTTTCCGCAACTGGCGCACCGTCGAAACCGGCAAATTCTGTAAAGAGAGATTTTGCAGCCATTCCTGCAAACGTTCTCGAATTCCCAAAGAGAGAATCAACTCTGTTATCCGCTGATTTGTTTCCTCTTTTTCATCCAGGCAAAACGTCCGCAGGCGCGTCAGAGTGTTGCGAAGACCAAACAAATTCGCCACTACCCAGTAAGTGCCACTCGTCTTTGCCCGAAAGCCTTCATCAATGACTTGAATATTGCGGTCAGTCAGGAAATCTATCAAAGCTTGCCGCACAATATCTGGTGGTAGCACCACTTGCAATATCCAGTCAGAAAGCTTCTTTGCCTGATCGTCACTGAGCTGAAATTCCAACAAAACCTTATCAAAAATTTGGTTGAGTTGGACTTCCAGAAAATCCTCGCGGCGGGCTAAAACTTTCAGCAGCCGGGGAAACGATTCCCCCAGGAGATCCCGCAGAATTCCCGCCATAATTTTAGCGGTTTTCTGTTCGGCATCGGGTTTGACCTGCTCTAGTGCCAATCGGAGTAACCAAAGAATTGCTCCTTGCACCCGTTCTGTATGCAGCAGTCGTCGCGCCAGCTTTTGCAATTCTTCTGGCGTCAGCAACGACCCCATAATCGTGTCAGAAACCCGGTTGGCTAGGCGTTCCTGATTTCGGGGAATCAATCCAGGCGTGAAAGGGACGCGCCGCCCACCGATGTAAAGAGTCCGATAGGGGCGGAATAACATTTTAATGGCGATATCGTTGGTGAAATAGCCAATAATTGCACCAACGATCGGAGGACTGACGTAAAGCCAGAGGTTAGACCAATTCAAGGCGGCGATCCAATTAGGCAGGGGTTACGTTTTCAGGGAAGTTATGAATGTTGAATTTTAAGTGTTGAGTTAGGCCCAATTTATAACTCATAACTCAACACTCATGACTCAAAACTCATCTGCTGCCCCCTACTACCATCTTAGGCTTTGGTTACTACCAATACGCCCATAACCCCACCCGCAATCTGATAGTGGGTAGCGGCGGTAAATCCCGCTTTCCTAGCTAAATCCACTTGTTCGCTGCCTGTGGGAAATTTATCTAAGCTAGGGCTAATGTAGGCATATTCTTCCGTCAATCCCATTTCTTTGGCGGTTGGGACGACGATGGTATCGAGATACCACTGCTGAAAGCTTCGCATGAAACGATTGCTGGGACGATGGAAGTCTAGGATAGCGGCTTTGGCACCCGGCTTGAGGACGCGGTGCAATTCTTCCAGACATCGAGGAATATTGGTGACGTTGCGAAGTCCGTACCCCATTGTGGCGCAGTCGAAATGGTTGTCGGGGAAGGGGAGATTGAGGGCATCGCCTTCTATCCAGGTGATGGGGCACTCCTTTTGGGTGCCCCTATTTTCCCATCGCTCTCTCGCGATCGCTAATTGCGCCGGTGAAAAATCCACCCCAAATACTTGACCCTTCTCCCCTACCTGTCGCGCCAGTAGCTGGGCGATGTCACCACTCCCACAGCAGACATCTAAGCAAATATCTCCCCGACTCGCATGACTCCACTTCACCGTCATCAGCTTCCATACGCGGTGCTGTCCGAGACTTAAGCGATCGTTAAGCTCGTCGTAAACGGGTGCAATGCGGTCAAAGATGGCTTGAATATGCTCAGAGGTCATGATGTTTCAGTTGCTAACAGGTAAGGGCTAATGGCTAATTAGGAAATTACCATCAGCCCTTAACGATTACTGATGAGTGCGGGTCGTGGTTAGAACCAGAGCAATCTGCTGGGCGGATAAGTGAATGAATTTCAACTCATCTTCGCGTAGTTTACAGGGTCGTTTCCACTGGAGGGATAGCAACGCTAGTACGTCGCTCCGATAGATGATCGGGATCGCTAGATGCGCCTGGAGACCGGAAGCTTGGTATTGTTCGATACTTGCTGGAGGAGTCGTTCCCGGAGTATTTACCCAAACCTGAAGTTTTCGAGAGGCGATCGCATCCTGTACCAGAGGGTCTTTTTCCAGCCAGTTTTCCGTGTCGCCTACAGCACTATAAGTTCCTTTTGCCGCTACCAGCTGATTGCCATCTACCTGCTGTAAAATACAGCCATCTGCTGCGAAATTTCTGCCAAAGGCACTGGCGATGGGTTCTAGCGTTGCCTCTACATTGGGAGACTCCTGAGCCACTTGCACAATCGTTGCCAGCAGTGCCGTTTGTGCTTGAGCGCGATGCAGTTCCTCCGTGCGTTGCTTTAGCAATTCATAGGTATCTGCTGCCCGCTGGACTACCGCCTTTAATTCGTTGGGGTCCCAAGGCTTGGTAATGTACTTGTAGACTTGTCCAGAATTAATCGCTTCTACCAAATCTTCCACATCGGTAAAACCCGTGAGGATGATTCGTACCGTATCCGGGAACTTGGGCACGGTTCTGCTCAAAAATTCCGTTCCCTTCATTTCAGGCATCCGCTGATCGGAGATAATCACGGCTACTTCCCCTTCTGTCGCCAGCACTTCCAGGGCGTGAATACCGCTTTCGGCTCTCAGCACATTGAAATCTCGTCGAAAAGTGCGGTAGAGCAAGTCTAAATTATCTGGCTCATCGTCTACCACCAACATTTTGGGCTTCTTGGGGCGTTCTAGGCTCATTAACTGACGGCTGATACTATCAAGCTCTGGAATAGCATTGTCCATAACGATACAACAAACTCTTGGTCAACTTGTTAATGCAAATTCAGATACACAAAACATCTATCTTAAGACCGATTGTTTAGTAGCGCTTTCGGGACAAATGACATAACTAGGAATTCCTGGTTTGCGTCAAACAGACCGGACCTCAAACTAAACTTGCCATGTAAATTTATTCGTGACCCGAACGCGATACATTTAAAAACGTTCCTGGTCGCTTGATAGCGATGAAAAGCTTTTTGAGGTCATTATGACTGAAACACCTTCCGCAGACACTCCCGATCGTAGCCTTCAACCAGAGTCAGCGAACGTGAATGTTGAAGATTTGCTGTTCTCGCTCCGACGTAAAGAAGGAACCTGGGTTGACTGGGGACACGCCTGTGCCAAATTGCAAAAAGCCGGTTACAGTACCCAAGCGATTTTTGAGGCAACTGGCTTTGAGCCAATACATCAGAATCAAGTAATTGTAGGCTCACAGGTCTATACGTCTTTGGTCAACGGTGGGGCAGTAGAAGAAGTGCGATCGCACTATTCTCGCACTGGCAGTGATATTTTATACGAATTGCGGATTCTAACTGAGCCAGAACGGGTCGCAGCGGCAGACTTTATCCGCTCCAGAAACCTCGACGCCGATGTTGCCCGTGAAGTCGCCAAAGACGTGAAAGAATTGTCCCGGATGCGGACTCTACCGCAGGGATTTACCGACCATCCTGGAGACGCAGTTGCTTATCAGTATTGGAGACGGGCAAAACAATTAAGTAATTTGCAAGAGCGATCGCGTTTTATTGCACGCGGCTTAATGTTTGCTCACAGCCAAACTGCCCGAAATCAAATCGAACAGCTGCTAACCGAAGGAATTGCCGGTGCTGCCCCTCGTCGTGCCCCCTCTTTGCCCCTATACCGACTGGACGAGGACGAACAACTACCTCGGACGATACCCGTTGCGGGTGCCCTGCCCTTGACACCCGCAGACTTACAATTAGTTCCCCCAGTGGAACAAATTGAGCCGTTCCGGTTAGTGCAAACTTCTTGGAGTGGATCTTGGGTGTCTCTACCCGGTTGGCAAGTCGTCTTGAACGCACAAGACCCGGTCGTCATTCTCTGCAACAGCAGCCAGTTGCCCAGCCAACATACCAACAAACCGGAAGGAATTCTAGTTCTCATCGATCGATCTCGACAAGAATGGAATGACAGCAGCTATTTTATCGTTGACCAGTCAGGAGAGCTGCAACTTCACTGGTTCCCCGATGCTCCTACTGTGCCCATCTTGGGACAAATTATCCTAGTGTTGCGTCCGAAGAAAATTGTCGATGAAGACATGACTAAGGATTTATGGCAGATTGAAGAATAGTTGCCAATGGCTAATCAGAGTTTTGAGTTTTGAGTTACAGGAGAATTCTTTAATTCCAGGACTCAGGCAAAAACTCTCTCAAACTCTTATTCTTGTCTAAAGCGAAGATATAGCAGTCCTATTTGAGTTGTAAATTTTTTTAGGAACAGCGTTGGCGTTAGCCTCGCGTTCGCGTTAGCGCTTAGGAAGAGTAAGAAGAGAGAGCCAAGACTTCATAATCATTTAGGATTGCGATCGCGCTTCGCAAGGCTTACGCGGTTCATTTTGCCGTTCCTAGTGCGTAAGTCCTAGACTCAAAACTCAAAACTGGCTAACGACACCGATATAGCTGATAAGGAACCCCGATTCGGTAGTGCTGAGTAGAGTCAATCGTACAACTCGTTGGCTCGGCAAGTGCCAAAGACTGGGGATAATCGACCCGCTTGAGTCCAGGGGCAACCACCCACAAATTCAGTGGCGATTTCAAAGGAGTTTGGATGGCAGAGAGATTTTGCCAAAGGGCATCATAACTCGGTTTCGCGTTTAAGAAAGCAAAGTAGGCTTTTTCGCCCTCCGGCTCAAAATCACCGACGCGAGGTGCCCGGATTTTATCGACAGCAAGGGCAAAGCTTAACCCCAAAGCGACATCCTGGGAATCGTTGTATCCCACCACAACCATTAGAGGAACGGTCGGTTCTAAGTTCATATGGTGGGAGACTTGCAGGGGGTTAAAGGGCTTTAAGAATGCCAGGTTAAAAACGACAAAAACGCTGCTGAGAAGGCAAACTAGCAGTACAGCTGAGGACTGAGGACTCAGGAGTAAGTATGGATCTTGGCTTTGGTGCTGAGTTCGTGCATTTCCATCAAAATTTTCTTGGGCATCTTCAGTGGGCAATTCTTTTGCCGCAGTCCCGATGGTGAGGATAGCTCCCAAAAGGGCGCACAAAGCTGGGTAATAGACAAAGTGATAGCGAGGGGCAATGGTGATGTCTTTGTCCAGCAGGTAGACAATGGCTAAGAATTGCAGCAGCACGCAAAAAGTGAAACTACCCAAGGCGAAAATTGCTGAGGAATAGAGGGTTTTAAAGCGACTTGGATTGACCTGCGTGTGCCCTCCAGAGGCGGTTAATTGCCTCTTTCCCTTAAAAAAATTATAAATTTGCCTTCCCAGCCAACAGCCAAACAGAAGCATCAGCAGCCCCGATGGAATCGCAATCCATAAAGGCTGACTTTCTACGGGTAGGGCGATCGCCATCAGCAGCCAACCGACCAAAGTTTGGTATAAGGGCGCAACATTATGGGGAGACGGAAGCCAACTGGTTTCGGAACGTCCAGAATGTCCCAGTAGTACCGGCAACCAAGGCAGAAAGCTGAGTACAATCCCCAAAATTGTCAGACTCAGCCCAACCCAGGTGTGAATTTTAAGCGATCGCCGCCACCAGTAAAATATCGTCAGGAGCGTCACCAGCTGCGCCACGAAAGCCAAGACAAAAAAGTAGTGGACGTAGAAGGCAATACTGTTGACAACTCCCCAGCCAAGCCAAACGCGCCATCCCGTCTGCCGATTTTTTTCCAGGTCTTGCTGAATTTGAATGAATCCTACCAGTGCCAAGGTAATCAACAGCACCGGGAGGGTGTAGTGCCGTGCTTCTTGGGAGAGGTAGACGCCAAAAGGAGAAACCGCCATGATTGCGGCGGTCATCAAACCGACAGCGGGGAAGAAGGCGATGCGACCCAGCCAGTAAATTGCCGCGATCGCGCCGACTCCGAAAATCACAGGGAGCGATCGCAAGTCAGTGCTAAGAAGTAGGGGGACGGTAGCGCCGTGTCCGTACTCATGGCTGAGTATTTTTAGCCAGCCGTGCATCAGGCAAAAAAATAGGGGAGGATGGGTAGACTGAGTTGCCAGTGTATGAGCAATTTCAGCACAGCTAACCTCTGGCTTCAGGGTAAAAATTTGCTTTAAGGTTGATAGAGGAAAAACCACGTTGAGCGGGACATCATTGTAAGTCCGTCCCAAACTAAATAACCCTGTAATCACCTCATCTAGCCACAGCGGTTTCAGGTCAAGATGCCAAAACCGCAAAGCAGCGCCCAAGACAATTACCCCAGCTAGCGCTAAATAATGTAGAAAGAACTTTAGGCGATTCATGTTTTTCTGTTGTTAGCTGCTAATTAGTAAAAAGTTTTAAGTGTTAAATTTTGAACTAAAAAATTCTCTTGGAACTCAAACCTCAAACGCGATAAACCGCGACTCTACAACTCAAACCTCAAAACTTAAACCTTAGACGCGACAAACCGCGACTCTACAACTCAAAACTCTCACAAGCCATTAGCCATGAATGACGATAATCTTATTCACCCAGATGGTACAGCAGCCCAAATGGTGCCGGATTTGGCTCAGGTGTCGCTAGCAGCAGTGCGCGAACAGGCAATGCAGCGACTCCGCAATGGGTTGCGAGCGGGGCAGCAAAGCATGGCTGACTGGCGAGGTGGCCCTTTGGCGGTTTCTGCCGTACCCGGTGCGGGTAAATCGACCGGGATGGCAGTGGCGGCGGCATTAGCGATCGCTCGTTACCAATTGCATACTCGACGCTATTTAGTCGTTGTCACCTTTACTCGCTCGGCTGCGGCAAATATTAAAGCCAAGATTCGGCAGTGCCTGCGGGAGGATTTGCGACTACCGCAAACTGGCTTTGTTGTCCATACGTTACACGGTTTGGCACTGAATATTGCTACCCGCCATCCAGAGCTATCGGGTTTGAATTTGGAAACGGTAACTTTGGTTTCTCCGAACCAAAGTCACCGCTTAATTCGGGACTGCGTAGAGCGATGGATTTCTCACAATCCTCAGCGCTACTCCACGCTGCTGGAGGGATTGCAATTTGATGGGGAAGAAACCGAGCGGTTGCGCCGTCAGGCAGTTTTACGCACCGAAGTGTTGCCCAGTCTTGCAAACACGGTAATTCACGAAGCAAAAAGCTCTGGATTGTTGCCGGAAAATTTGTGGGAACTGGCAAGACAGACGCCGGATGATTATGGAATTTTGAGCGTCGCTGCCGGGTTGTACGAGCAATATCAAGCTTTATTGCGATCGCGCGACTTGATCGACTACGACGAAATGATTCTCGGTGCCCTGCGGGTGCTGCAAAACGAAAGCGCCCGCCAACTTTGGCAAAACCAAGTCTTTGCCGTCTTTGAAGATGAAGCCCAAGACTCTAGCCCCCTCCAAAGCCGACTTTTAGAAATTCTCGCCGCTCAACCCGCCAGCAATTCCCCAGCCCTCAACTTGGTGCGCGTGGGAGACCCCAACCAGGCGATTAACTCCACTTTCACCCCTGCCGATCCGATTTACTTCCGTCGCTTCTGCGAAGCCTGCCAAGCCCAGGAACGCTTGGCAACGATGGATCGAGCGGGTCGGAGTAGCCAGACGATTGTTGACGCCGCGAACTTCGTCCTGGAGTGGGTGAATCACACCTATGGGGGCAAACCCGACCGTAGAGGAACAACTTCGTCAAAATCCTCCCAAAACCCAACTGAACTGCCCTTTCGTCCCCAAACCATTCATCCCGTTGACGCAGGAGATCCCCAATCTGACGCCAACCCGGAACCAACGGGTCGAGGATTGGAAATCTATACCCCCCGCGACATTTACCATACCGTCCAGCTGATCGGAGAACGGACGATCGAATTATTTGAGAAAAATCCCAAAGGGCGGGCGGCGGTTTTGGTGCGGGAAAATCGGCAAGCCCGATTTGTGGCTGAAAGGCTGAGTTATCTGCAAAGCCAGCACAAGATTGAGGTGTACGACGTTTCCCAGAGCGATCGCCACTCTAACGTCCCCACCGAAATCCTCGCCCTCTTACAATTTCTCGATCGCCCCCACTCCCCCGACTATATAAAAGCCGCACTAGAGGTACTCGTACAGCGCCAGCTGATTCCCACCCAAGACCTCAACGCCCTCGCCACTTTTCCAGAGCAATTTCTCTATCCCGGCCCGCTCGATCCTCCCCAAACGCCGCCCGTGCATCAGGCGGCGCGGTACTGTCGCAGTTTGCTTCGCGCCCGCTTGGAACTGCCCCACTACCAATTGCCCACCTTTCTCGCTCTCACCTTAAAATACGACCCGTCCGAACTCGCCACAGCGGATAAATTAGCCGAACGGATCGCCCAACAAACCTACGGCAACAGTTCCATGAGTTCTACTCTGGAAGTCTTAAGCGAAATTGTGAATTCCGAACGCTTTGAACCCGTAGAAACTGAGGACACAGACGCCCGCTATGTCCGCGCCGGTCAACTCACCATCATTACGATGCACAAAGCCAAGGGATTGGACTGGGATTATGTCTTTATGCCGTTTTTGCACGAAGATAGTATTCCCGGCAGTCCTTGGGTGCCTACTGCTGCCCAATTCCTGGGCGATTTTACCCTAGCAGAGGTCGCTAGGGCGCAGATTCGCGCCAGTCTCCACGGTCAATATCCCTTACCCCCAGCACCCGCAGCCTGGGAACAAGCGGGACAGCTCAAAAACGCAGAGGAATTCCGCCTCCTCTACGTGGCGATGACACGAGCGAAGCGCCTACTCTGGATGGCAGCTGCTCAAAAGGGACCTTTCCGCTGGAACACCTTCAACTGGAATAATCAAGACAATTTACAGGAGAAAAAACCGTGTCCGGTGATACCCGCGTTAAAGAGTCGCTTTCCTAAATCGGTGGTTGCTCTGTCTAGGATGCCGAGTTAGTTTACTTTTTTTGTTTGCGCTTAAGTCGTGAAGTTGCACCGAAAGCACCGAATGCCAGTAAACCCAATACAGAAGCTGGTTCGGGAACCGAAGCGGTTCGATCGGCGGTTAGATAACTAAGGTTGTCAAATCCCCATGAACCTAATTCGTTAGTGAAATCTACAACTGCCCGTTTTACAGGGGTGCCGCTGTAAGTAAAAGTAGTGCCGGAAACACTAATTCTGAGTGGGGAAGGAAAGTCGTCTACGAATGTTTTATCCAGAATCACCTCTGTGATGCTAAGAGAAGTGAAGTCTTCGTCAAAAAGTTGGACGGTTAATTTGGGTAGAGGCTGAAAGCGAAAATCCCCTAGCTTCGCCACGTCGAACATAATATTAGAAGTAGACATGGCAAAGTCAAGTGTTAAAATTCCCGGCGCACCGATCTCTAAGACGGGGGGTGATAAATCAAGGAAATAAAATGCTTCTTCAACGCCGAACAAACCTCCGAGATTCAATTTTCTTTCAACATTGTAGGTGGCAGCAGTTGAGTTTTCTCCATTTACTTTAAAGTCGAATGTAACGCCCTTAAAACTCAAATCATCCGCTGGTTGAGTCGGCAGCTCATCAAAAGTTAATGTAGTCAATGTAGCAGCCTGCACGCTTTTAGGTACCATCAGTGCAGATAAGGAAAAGCAGGCTGTGCTGAAGACGAAGGCTGAAAGTGTTTTTCGGAAGGTAGCCATACAAGCCATTTCTCAAAAATTGTAGAAGTTGCAAGTGGGAATGGGTAAAAGTGGAATGCGATCTCTATCTATAATTAGTCGTCGATCTGCTGTTTCTGTTGACGCTGCATCACTGAACCAGCACCCAAAGCACCTAATGCGAGTAAACCCAAGCCTGAAGTGGGTTCGGGAACATCCTTTGGCGGTTCGCCAGACACTCCCGGATCGGCGCGGAAAATGCCCGTAGTGCCATCCGCAAGACTGGCAAGAAATGCCACCTGACCAGCATTATTTAATCCTTCCCGCGAAAAACTAAGGGACGTTACGGTGGAACCAAACAGGGTATCACCAGTACTAATTACCTTATCTTTTAGCGGATCGGCTCCAGTGAAGATCCCTGTCCCGCCTGCATCCAGTTTAGTAAAAAAGGCAATGGTTCCCACATCATTAATTGAGGGAACGCCAAGAAAGCCGTTAAAGGAGCCGCTCGTGTCTGCAATTAAGGTTGTTATTTTGCTGTTGCTAGCGAACAAAGCTTCATTTTTTCCTCCCACATATTGCACTAGCGGAGTATACCAACCATTGCTTGGATAAATAGCCGGAGGAGCATAAAATGCAACGGTTCCTACATTATTGAGGGCAGGGGAACCAAAGGCAGAATCCTCAGGATAATTATTTCCAATGCTGGCAATGATGGTTGTTGGGGTGCCGTTGCTCGTGATAATTTCCGTGCTAGGACCCCCGCTTTGAACTCTATAGGCTACAGTTCCTTCATCATTGATAAATGGAGAATTGACGCTGCCATAAAAGGTAGTATTGATAACTTTTCCCTCGCTGGTGACAATACCCTTGCCTCGGTAAAGGCTCTCTATGAAAGCTACAACTCCGGCATTATTAATCGAGGGCGAATAAAAATCACTAAAGTAGTCCTTCGCGACAATAACGTCATCATCAATCCAGGGTGACTCAACACCATTCGAGTCGGATTGAGGGAAAGCAAGGGCGACAGGAGTGGGCGTTGTTGTTCCGTTCCCCTTGAAAATACCTGTGGCTACCTGAGCTAGGACAGCGCTGAAGGCGACGGTTCCTCCATCATTAATGGAGAGAGGAGTACGAAAGCTACTAAAGAAATTATTGGTGTTGGCAATCGTGGTAATTGTGGAGCCATTGGCCGTGAAAATACCTATGCTCCCTGTATCTAGTCCAGCCAAAAAGGCGGCGGTTCCAGCATTATTTAAGGCGGGAGATGACAGAAAGGAACTGAAGCGATCGCTTGTATCCGCAATTTTCGTAAAGGTGAAGCTGGCAGCTTGCACTTCTCCCGCTGCCAAAAAGCTGAGGCATAAGCCCATCAATGCTGTGGGAATGCTTAAGTGTAATTTCATAGCTATTTCTCTTTTGAAATGGAGTGACTAGCGACAAGAGGAGTTACTTGTTTTGCAATTACCAAAAATTTGCCAGAATGT
The DNA here is from genome assembly GCF_014695825.1 of Coleofasciculus sp. FACHB-542. NCBI lineage: Bacteria > Bacillati > Cyanobacteriota > Cyanophyceae > Coleofasciculales > Coleofasciculaceae > Coleofasciculus > Coleofasciculus sp. FACHB-542. The sequence continues at coordinate 50,164 of NZ_JACJPB010000021.1, forward strand.
GCAGACTGTAGTAAAACAGTTTATTCTGGCAAATATTGCTAATTGGGAGCTAGTTTAGGCGTGTGACGAGGCCGATAATTTTCTTTTGCGGATTAGCATAGAAGCGCCGATGACACCTAGCGCGATCGCGGCGGTTGGTTCTGGTACGGATTCCGGGACATTCACGGGTTTATGGGAAACAAATCCACTTCCATTAACGCCCGAAACGCTAAAAATCGTAAATCCTTGACATTCTTTAACTAAACACTGAGCAACAGGTTCTCTTGGCCCATTATCACCAGTTGCTACACTTAGCTGAAAGTCAAAATTCGTATCATTAACATCTAGTCTCAAAACCTCTCTGAAAGCAAAAACTCCATTTACCGGAATCAAAGATGTTAAAAATGAGTCTGATGGCTTGCCACTAAAGATATTATTGCCATTCACGCTCAAGGAGAAAAAATCAAAAGGATTTTTGACATCTAGATAATTTCCTATGCGTACATCGCTGACTAATAAGTCTAGAATTTCATCGGCGACGGTGTAGGTGCCTTCGACTGAGTCTCCGTCAAGATTCCCTTGAAAGTTAAATGTTATGGCGTTCGCAGGAGCCAAATTAACTGTTCCCAAAGCCAAAAATGCTGCACTAACAGCTATTGACAATTTCTTCCACATTGTTGAAGTAGACATAAAACGAGCCTCAGTAAAGTTGAATGTTGATAAACTCGGTGCTTTTAACTGCCTATGCAATCGTCATGAATCTGCCAAATTCTTAGGGATTGCCAGCTGTAGCAAAGCAGTTAATTCTGGCAAATATTGCTAATTGAAATCTAGTTTAGGCGTGTAGCGAGGACGATAATTTTCTTTTGCGGATTAGCATAGAAGCGCCGATGATACCTAGCGCGATCGCTGCCGTTGGTTCTGGTACGGATTCGACATCATTCACAGGTTTATGCGGAACAAAGCCACCTCCGATAACGCCTGGTGGAGAGTTGATTCCACCTCCAAGGGCAAAACCCAGAAATCCTTGACATTCTTTAACTAAACACTGGTCAACCGGTTCTATCAGTCCTTCATCAGCGGTTGCGACATCTAGCTTAAAGGCGAAAAATAGGCCCCGATCATCTATAACGTCTAGTCTCAAAACCTCCCTGAAAGCAAAGACTCCATTTACCGGAATTAAAGATGTTAAAGATGAGTATGATGGCTTGCCACTAAAGATGTTATTGCCATTCACGGTAAAGGAAAAAAAATCCAAAGGATTCTCTACCTGTAGGAAAGGAGCTTGTATCCGTACATCGCTAACTAAGGTTTTGAGGATATCATCGGCGACGGTATAGCTGCCTTCAACTGAGCCTGCGTCTTCAGCATCCCCTTGAAATTTAAATGTTATGGCGTTCGCAGGAGCCGAATGAAATGTTCCTACAATCAATGTTGCACCGGCAACAGCCATTGATAACTTATTCCAAGTAGTTGAAATAGACATAAAATAACCCTCCCTCCGTAAAGCTTAATTTTGATATTGGAAATGATCCAAAGTGCGATCGCCACAATTGTCTTACCAAGGGCAACTGTGTATCTTTGGCGCTCAACAGAAGCGATAAATATTTGCGGAAATTACTTAGGCTGGTAATCTGGCGATCGCCAGGTTTTTTAGAGTGTTTTCGCTTGTCATGAAAGTTTCACATATTTTTTAAGAAAAATGCTAGTACTTATACTGAATCTTTATCAAAACAATAAACTTTGAAGAGCCAAGAAAACGAAAAAACCCTTAAAGACCCGATGATTCGGTCGGTCTGGCTTTAAGTAGTTCTACTGAGACTTTATGAAGTTTTGGTTTAGATAAAACAAGCCAGACTTAAGGAAGATGCATAATCAATACTTTATTTAAACTCCCTTCATTTATGAGATTCATCTACCACCACAGAAATAGTAGAAAAAACTGTAAGTTCTATATCTAGAATGGATTGAAATTTTGAATCTATCTTTTGATAGATAAAGGGTGCTGTGAAGCTAATAACAGTCAAAATTACCCACACTCTCACACCAAAGACTGATTAAAGTCATTCTTGAAATTGACACGATCGATTTGTACAGGTTGCTTCAGCTCAATCGGGAGCGCAAGTATAGCGATAAACCATTTGGCACGCTAGGCGATCGCAGAGGGTAAAAAAATGATTAATTCAATGATGATTATTGGGGGCGTGACCTTATTCGTTGCGCTAGGAAGTCTCTTGTTTAGACCGCGCGATACTCAATGGGTCAAAAACTTGACCCGACCTAGTTGGCTTGTCTTTGAGCCTCTGATTCCGTTTATCTGGACGATTGTTTTTGCAGGCGGAGCTTTATCAGCAACCATAATTTGGGGACAAGATCCAGGTAGCCTCAAAACTTGGTTGTTGATGGCACTTTACCTACTCTTGGAAATTGTCACAGTCGCTTACATTCCTACCACGCTCAGACTCCGCAGCCTTACAGTCGGTACGCTATTAGGGGGATCGGGCGTTATTTTAGGGGTTCTTTTAGCATTGTTTGTATTACCGATTTCTGGATTATCGGCTCTTTTATTACTCCCCTATGTGCTTTGGAGTCCAGTTGGAACCTATACGACTTGGGAGATGATTCAACTGAATCCTGAGTCTATATAGTTAGGAAAGGCTTCTCAGCCGGTTTGAAATCTATTTGTAAAGACCCGAAACTTTGCCTCTCGACAGTCAGCGAAGACAGACTTCGTTTGATAAAAGCTCTCGCAATTTCTGCCCTCCTTCTTCTGAAGGGGGGCAGAAGTTGCGATTATAAACATCGCTAGGTACTTTCTCTCAACAAACCATGATGAATTTTCAACAAGTATTCGGTACAGAACCAGAAGTCGAAGCCAGCGCACCAGGACGAGTAAATCTACTAGGCGAACACACGGACTATAACGATGGATTTGTCCTCCCAACAGCTATCCCCCAAAAAACGACGGTACAATTGGGATTTAGCAAAGATGAACAGCACCACTTTTACTCTGCGGAACTTGACGAAAAAGTAGACGTTTTAGAAAGCACTCATACGCCGTCTAGTTTCGCAAGTTATGTATTTGGGTGTATCCGACTTTTAGAGCAGGAAGGTAACACTATCCCGCCGGTTAACGTGTATGTTACATCCTCCGTTCCTATTGGTTCGGGTTTGTCTAGCAGTGCGGCGTTGGAAGTGGCGACTCTCAGAGGATTGAGATCGCTTCTTTCACTTACTCTCGATGATGTGCAAATCGCCCAACTCGCACAACAGGCAGAAATTCACTATGCTGGCGTGCAATGCGGAATTATGGATCAGATGGCGTCGAGTCTTGCTGACACTGATTCGATGCTGTTTCTGGACACGCGCACGCTGGAACGTCAAGTTCTTCCTTTCCCAAAGGGAGCAGAAGTTGTGGTAATCGATAGTGGCGTACCTCGTACCCTGGCGGCAAGTGGCTACAACCAACGACGCGCTGATTGTGAGGAAGCAGCACGGTTGTTGGGAGTGAAGGCGCTCAGAGATATCACCGAGCCGCAAGCTGTAGAGTCTTTACCCGAACCGCTGCGGCGTCGCGCTCTTCATGTGGTTACAGAGGATAACCGGGTGCTGGAGGCGATACAGGGCGTCTCTCCGGAGCGCTTTGGTGAGTTGATGAATGCTTCTCATGCCAGTTTGCGGGACGCTTACGAAGTTTCCGTACCGGCGTTGGATACGCTGGTGAGAATGTTGCAAGAAACCCGTGGCGTATTCGGCGCACGATTGACGGGTGCTGGGTTTGGGGGCGCTTGCGTTGCTTTGGTAGAGGTTGGGAAGGCGGAAGCGATCGCCCAAAATGTACTTCAACGCTACAACGGATCGGGTTACACCGGACGGATTCTGGTTCAGTAAGGCGAAGCTAGCGGTATACACTTTATAAACTCAGGGAAAGGGCGAGCAGCCGAATCATCCTGGCATCGGCGATCGCGCGATCGCTTCTTTAACTTTCTGGGTAATTAACTCTCGAAGTTCCTCCTTGCCACGCTGACGCTGAAAGCTAGCGCCTTCCTCAGTGGTGGCATAGAGGGGTGGCAGTCGATTGAGCGCATAAGCAGCAATCTCTCCCAGATCCAGAAGGCAAGGGTTGGATACTTCCATTTTTAGCACCTGCACGCTCGCTTCTATTAGCACCAATGCTTCCATCACATTGATAAACTGTTTTCCGGGAATCGCGATCGCTTCATCGGTTAAAAGTTGCCCGAATAAGCGATCTAAAGCGATGTAGTCGTCAACAGAAATTTCCGAAATTTCGCAGATGCTGCCAATCTCTTGTGCTAGAGATGGCGTCATATATCCGTCCTGCAAAGCTTGTTCAACAATTGTTCCTATCGTGAGCTTTTCCAAACTCATCGCATCTCTCCCTGACGATCGCATTTCAAACGGCAATCCTATGATTCTGCCTTAGATTTGAAATTTATAACTTGTCTAATTAGCCTAAATAGTGCTAACTTTATAGATTGTGTCGAATTAAAGACCATCCATGCCTAAACTGAAAACCCGTAAAGCAGCGGCAAAGCGTTTTAGAGCCACCGGCAGCGGCAAAATCGTCCACCGCAAAGCCTTCAAAAGTCACTTGCTACAGCACAAGAGTTCTGACCGGAAACGGCGGATTTCTAAAATGGCTCTGGTGCATGAACGCGATGAAGAAAATGTACGCTTGATGCTGCCCTATTTGTAAGGAAGCAATTTGCTTTCTATGATGAGTCTCTAGTCAATTGCTAATGACTAATGACGAATGACTGCTGACCACCGATCAATAACAACTAATAATTAGCCATGACACGGGTAAAACGCGGTAACGTTGCTCGCAAACGCCGCAAAAAAATTCTCAAACTAGCCAAAGGCTTCCGAGGTTCTCATTCAACTTTGTTCCGGACAGCCAATCAACAGGTCATGAAGGCGCTGCGTAACGCCTACCGCGATCGCAAGAAGCGCAAGCGCGATTTCCGCAGCCTCTGGATCACCCGTATCAACGCCGCAGCACGTCAGCACGGCATTAGCTATAGCCAGCTGATGGGCAAATTGAAAAAGGCAAATGTCCAGATTAATCGCAAGATGCTGGCGCAGATGGCTGTTCTCGATCCCGCTGGCTTTGACAAAGTGCTGCAACTCGCTACACAGGCTCAAGGGTAAAGGATGAAGGATGTAGGGCTTTGTCCTTCCCAGAGGGTGGGATGAATGAAGCTCGCCACTCGTTTGTTGCCAGCCTCGTTCCCAGGCGGTGCCTGGGAATGTTTTTTCTTTGGCTCTTTGCTAGTATAAAAACGCCAAATTTAGCGGTTGCTGCCGAGCTACAAGAGATTGTGGAGCGCGGCTACCTAATTGTTGCAGTGAAAGACAATGTCCGTCCCCTGGCTTTTCGGGATGGGGAAGGCAAACTGCAAGGGCTGGAAATTGACATTGCCCAGCGTTTGGCAGCAGAACTACTAGATAAACCCGATGCGGTAAAGTTGCAACCGGTGGCGAATCGAGAGCGGCTCTCGGTGGTGGTGGATGGAACGGTCGATCTGACGATCGCGAGGGTGACACAAAATGCTTCGCGCGATCGCTTGGTCAACTTCAGCATTCCTTACTACCTAGACGGCACCGCTTTAGTCACTCAGGACGCATCCTTACAAAGGCTTAACGATCTGCAACAGAGAAAAGTCGCCGTTCTGAAAGGATCGGATACGATTTCTACGGTGCGCTATCTTATCCCCCAAGTTCAGCTAATTGGCGTAGATTCCTACGAACAGGCGCGATCGCTCCTGGAATCGGGTAACGCCGATGCCTTCGCCGCCGATGCCAGCATTCTCAGCGGCTGGGTGCAGGAATACCCCCAGTACCGACTGCTGCCGGTACGCTTGTCAGGGGAGCCGCTAGCAGTAGTGATGCCCAAAGGCTTGCAGTACAATCAATTGCGGCAACGGGTAAATGATGCGATCGCGCGTTGGAAACGAGAAGGCTGGCTACAAGAACGGGTGAAGTATTGGGAACTCCCCCAGAGCGATACCAACCGATTTTAGAAAACTTCCGATAGGGCACCTGTGGCGATCCACCTCCGCCGCAATCACGTCCCATAATGAATAGAGAAAGCAAATTAATCTCTGTATTTGAAGGGCAATGGATAACTCTCTGGCAATTTTTTATCTCTCCTTGTTGCTGGTACTGCTTGCCGTTGCCGGTTGGGCAGTTGTGCGCCAGGTTTTCAAAACCCGCAAAGTTGAAAGTGTCCTCTCTCGGCTGCAAAATAAGGTGCAAAACGACAAATGCACAACCCAAGAGTTTTACGAACTCGGCAGCATCTATTTAGATAAAAAACTTTACACCCAGGCAATCTCGCTGCTTCAAAAAGCACTCAAAGCTGAGGATGCCGAAGAGGAAAACCTCGCGCCTATCTACAATGCCTTAGGCTTTGCTTACTTCTCCCAAGAGCAGTACGACGTAGCGATTCGCAACTACAAAGAAGCTTTGAAAATAGCTCCAAATTATGTCACGGCGCTCAATAATCTGGGTCATGTTTACGAGAAGAAGAAGTTAACTGCTCAGGCGTTGGAAAGCTATGAGGAAGCGCTGAAGCACGAGCCTGACAATGGCACCGCCAAGCGCCGCGCCGAATCCTTGCGGAAACGGTTGGTTCCCTCGACTTAAAACGCCTTGTCATCCCTGAGGCTCTGCCTCCCGCGGAACTCAAATAAAACGTAACGATTGTAGGGGCGCAAACCTTTGTGCCCCTACAGCTTTATCCGTAGCAAGGTCATATTTTGGAGGCTGTAGAACTGATGGGACGCTATACAAAGCAAAGTTAATTAAAAAAGCTGACGCCTGTAATGAGGCTCAGGCTCATCACAGGCGTTTCAAGTTGGAGGCTGGAAACGGGAAAAAGCAAACTTTCAGTGACGGAGTGCGATCGCCCGCGTGGAAGATGAAGCCGCCTATCCAGAGGAACCATCTGGTTTTCCGTAGTAGATGCCCCTACCATTGGTACCGATAAACACCAGCCCAAACTGCTGCCAACTCGCCTCCATCACATTTGGCTCACCACCGATAGGATTCTCTTGAGAGCCAATGCTCGTCCAAGTTTGGCCTCTATCAAGAGAACGAAAAATTCCCTCGCCCATACCAGCAACTTTTCCATAGAGATAAAGTGCCGGAGTCGTGCTGCCATCCGGTGGTTTCCCGAAGGCAAACAAATGCGCCCTCTCTACTGAAGGCAGCTTAGTCAGCGTCTTGCCACCGTCTGTTGAACGGTACAAACCATTCCAATCCAGACTAAGCCACACCTCATCTTTCACACCCGGAACTGTTTTCAGCCTGCACCACAAATCTGCCCAATACTCGCTTTTAATCGATGAGTTAACAACCTGAAACGATGCGCCCCTATCAGTACTGCGATAAACTTTGCCTTCGCTGTAATAGTAAAACGTGTTGCCATCTACTTTATCTGCGGCCAACGGCTCACCCCAATACCAGGGGCCTTTAGCCCCATTAGGTAGCCCCGACACTTTACTCCATGACGCGCCGCCATCAGTTGTCTGTATCGGCTGAGCCTCGCTGAGAGTCACGACAAAATTGTTTGGGTTATTTGCCGATATAGCTACGCGCAACGGCATTGCCTTTGAGGGAAATGACCCAAACTTCTTCCAAGTCAATCCGCCGTCTGTCGAAGTTGTTCCGCCATTGTGGATTGGTTCCCACTCCACACCACCAACCCGCACCACCCGCGACGGGTCGCTTTCAGAGTAGGTAATACCGTAAGTATGCTGAGGCCAAGGTCCGATACCGCCCATCCTTTTCGATGGATAAGAATTAAGCCCATTGTTGTGATTGAAACCGTCTACATCGGCTACACCACTCAATAACACAGCACCTTTTGGAGGTGCAGCTAAGGCGAAAGCGACTATCTCTTCTTGTCCTTGCTGATAGTTAGCCCAAGTCACCGGATTGGCGTTGATATTTTCTGTTTGCCAAATTCCAGAACCATTCGTCAACCAAACTTTTCCCGGTACTTTCGGGTCAAATTCAATTGCTGAAACCCACGATTCAAACATGGCATCATGCCACCAAGAAACCGTGTGGTTTATATTTGCCTTTTTTTCTGTCCAAGTCGCTCCCCCATCTAAGGAACTATAGAGGATTTTGCTAGTTATTTGACCTAAAGATACTACTAAATGATTGGGATTCGTTGGGTTAACACCCAAGGCATTGAAAAACGCTGGCTTGCCATCTGGAGTGATGTTACTCCAGGTTCCACCAGCATATTTGCTAACTCCTGATTTGTGCGTAACGTAGAGAATACCGTTGCTGGAAACAGCCATTCGCTGTGCCTGTGTCGGGCTTCCCTGGATTTTGCTCCAAGTATTACCCGTGTCAGTAGATTTATAGATTCCATCTCCATAGACATTTGCGTAGACTAAACCGGGCGATCGCTTGTCAAACGCAATGCCTAAAATTCCAATTCCTTTTGTCAGATTCGGGGAAAAAGAAGTAACTCTAGCCCATGTCGCCCCCGCGTCAGACGACTTCCACAACCCATCGTGCCGCGAACCAAAAAAGATTACTATAGAGTTAGACGGATCGACAGCTAACCTTTCTCCTGCCCACCGCTCTTCGGAGTTGCTGTCCATCCCTAAGTCTATCTTCAACTTAGTCCAAGTTTTTCCTCGATCGCTAGACTTGAAAATTGACCCCTTCGGCTCCCACTGGGAGTATTTGCCTGCCGCCATGTAGACAATATTCGCATCATTTGGATCGACGGCTAGTGCTTCTCCCCCGTAATAAGTTTTTTGGGCAAGTGGAAAGCTGTCATTTAAAGGAATCCAACTTTTATCTGCTGCATTCCAGCGATAAAAACCACCAACGTCAGTTCTGATATAAACAAGATCCTTTTCTAAAGGATGGGGGTAGACACCTGTAACAAACCCACCTCCACCTATAGAAACGTTAGCCCAGCGATATCCATTTCCCCCGATCGAGTAGATGGGTGCTGCGGCTACAGATGCTATGCCAAGGCTTTTGTATGTTTGCGGTTGTTGGTTGCTAGTGGCACACGCAGCAATAATTCCCACCAAAATAGGCAAACCAGTCAAAGCGATAAATTTTGGTATTTTCATAATTTATAACCAAAGATAAACACAGATGAACCCCAATAAATTATTTGTGTAAGTCTCTGTTCATTCCCGATTTCATTCCTAGTAAATTGATGGTGTACGAGAAGTTATATTGCTTAAGTTTAATATTTAGGATTTTTTACAAAATTATAGAAAGCTCTAATATAGATTTTTAGTTTATCTATCGGTTTTACGGTAGCAAGATGATTTTTAACAAGTTTTTTAAACTCCGCATCCATTTCTCCATTCCGGAGATACACACCCATTCCTGTCGCCATCATGTGGTTAGAAAACTCATAAAATGATGGGAATTTGACTCCTATCCAATAGCCTAAAAGGATATTGATCTTGGCGGTTCGCTTCTGATAGTCTTTTGATTTCCCCTTAGTCTCTTTTCCGATAGCATTGGCGTTCTTCCCATGTACCCGATAAAGACTTAATTCCTTATCCAAAACGATACCTTTACTTAGCCCTAATGAGCTAAAAATTAAAAAAGCATCATTGAGTAAAGTGCTTCCTGCTTTATCCGGCATTGGCAGAATTTGTTGTAAGAGGGACCGTTTCAAGCAGAGACCAGAGGTAGAGGGGTAGGGAAAGTTTTTATAGAATCTGCCACTTTTCGTTAACTGTGTCAAATCGTACTCGCGGAATAAATCGGGACTGGTTTTAAGTTTTTTATCATTTATTTCCACTAACTTTTCGTCCACAAATTTAAGAGGATGGAAACACCAACCTAAATCTGGGCGATCGCCTAATGCTTCTACTACTTTTTCTGCTTTTTCAGGTACAAAAGTGTCGTCAGCATCCAAAAAGCAAACAATATCTCCTTTACTCGCGGCAAAGCCTGCATTGAAAGCTGAAGCTTGTCCCCCATTTTCCTTTAGCACCGGGAGAATTTTATCGCCATAACTGGCAATAACTTCTCGTGAATTGTCAGTAGAACCATCGTCCACCACAATTACCTCGACGTGGGGATAGGTTTGGCTGAGGGCGCTATCAATTGCCTGTGATAGGAAACGAGCATAATTGTAGTTATTAATGGCGATACTAACTTTAGGATTGCTGTTCATACTTTTAGTGTTGTTATGAGCGTCTGGTTTGAGTAGTGACAGTTATAGCAGCAAGCTTGGGAAGAACACAGCAATGCCTATGAATCAATACCCAATACTTGCCGATACTGTGCTACAGACTTTTCCAGGGAGAACTCATCAGCTCTTAGCCGCAGTGCTTCCGAGTCAGAAGGCTTATCTAAGGTAGTCGCGATCGCTTCTGCTAAACCTTTGACATCTCCAACACTGACTAACTGACCGTACTTTCCGTTTGCTAAAATCTCTTCTGGCCCGCTAGGACAATCGGTAGAAACTACCCTGGTTCCCATAGCGATCGCCTCAATGAGTACAGTAGGCAATCCTTCATATAAAGAAGATAGGACGAATACTGCTGAAGATGCCATATAAGCATAGGGATTTGCCACAAACCCAGGTAAAGCCACATTCGATGCTATACCCAATTCCTGCACCAAAGCTTCAAGCTGCGATCGCTCCGTTCCCTCCCCTAAAATCATCAGCCGCGCCGGACGCTGTTGTTGCACTTGAGCAAAGGCGCGAATCAAAGAAGGAAAGTCTTTCTGCTTTTCCAGGCGTCCCACACCCAAAATCACCGGAGGCTGTCCCGCCTCAAACCAAGGATGTTCCACAAGTTCACTGGCTTTTTTGAACAGATCCGGGGTAACAACTGGGTTGTAAATAACTTTGATTTGCTCTTTTGCTAATCCTAGATGCACCAAATCATCAGCCGACCCTTGAGACACACTAACAACTGCATCAGCCATCGGGTAAAACCAGCGTACCAAGTAAGGTGCAATTCGCCTTTTCAGCTGCTTAGAGTTTTGCGCCTCCTGAGACAGGGTGTTATGTACGCTCACTACCACTCTTGTAGATACACCAGCCAGCCTTCGAGCCAACAAAGCCACTATATTCGTATCTTCCAAAGCCGAAAGCAAAGCTGTAGGTTTATTTTCTTTCAGATAGCGTACCAAGGCGGGGAGACTTGATAGCAGCCGCTTACCTTTCAAGTCCACAATTCTCACCTCTGGCGGTACTAGAGACAGATAAGGTCCTTCCACCTTAACTAAAACTAAGTCTACGCTTAAGCCTTGCTCGACAAAACCACGAGCCAAATTAACGAGGACTCTCTCAGCGCCACCGCCATATAGGGAAGTAAGAAAAATTGTTATGCTAGACATTTTTATTTGAGGTTGAAAATACTTCTATTCCCTAATTCCCGCTCTCTGGGGAGGAGTTAAGGGAAGGGTTACTTGAAAAAGTTGGTAAATTTATTGCTAACCTTACTACGTTGTTTCAACTAATCCTTCTTTTCTTTCCTCCGTCTCAAACGACCTAATATTCGACATTGGGAGGCGCTTCAATGATAAGGTTACTGATACATACAATATCCAAAACAGAGAGTGCGGTTCTACAATTGTACTTTCGGTATAGTTATACATTAGTAAAAACGTCACGTAGGTTATCGGCCATAAATCTTCGGGTTCTTTAGTGGAACGCACCCATTTTATGGCTCTAAAATAGGTGAAAATAATACTAATCCCAAAAAAGAATATCCCTACAAAGCCGAGATCAACCGTCAAGTTTAAAAAGCCATTGTGAGCGTGGTATACCTTATAGCGAAGTACACGCCAAACATATTCCGACTCCCCTCCATCCAGCCAAAATCCCTGATAACCATAGCCTAACCAAGGGCGATCCCAGATTTTTTCTATTACAGCATCCCAAATCTCTGTACGACCGCTGAGGGTAGGATCTTTGCCTAAGCTAAACAGCAAGTTATCCCAACTTGCCACGCCCCATGTAGCTAGACTTCCACCGATTAATATCAATGTAATGAAGAAGGGAATAGCTAAGTTGTCGCTCCACCGTAAAGCGCTGTAAAAAGGCAAGAGAATTATCAAAGTCAAGAAGATGATTAAAGCAGTTTTTGAAGTTGTAAGTACAATCACGCCAACGCAAATACCACAAACACCCCATACCAAGTAACGATATTTGCGAACGTTCAGAGCCACAAGTAAGGTAGACAATGCTGGTACCAGCATCAGGCGAGACAAGAGGTTTTTGTGTAACAAAGGCCCCCGCCAAGCTCCTGCATGAGTTCCACTTTCTATTCCACCTCCCCGAAAAACTAGGGTGTACATTACGGTAATTACTGCTCCTATACCCAGCGCCCACGCTATTATGCGTACTTGCTCTTTCAAGGTATAGCGCGAAGCAAAATACAGTCCAAACAAGGTTGTTTGTAACACATTGATGCCAGCTTTTCTAGAAATAGGCGGAAAATCAGACCAAAAAAATGAGATTACAATCGTTGCGACTAAACCCCATAAGAAAACGTCTCTCAAAGCTGGACGAACAACACTTTTGAACCGGGCAATAATCAAGAAAATTGTCCCGGCATAGACTCCCAACTGTAGCAGCGATATAATCTTGTCAAACACGGAAGGAACATAAACAGCGTAGCCAGCTGTTCCCTCCGACGCATTGTTTAAGCTGGCAAAGTTTAATAATCCTGAGAACACTAGCAGCGCCAGAACCGAGAATCTCTTTTCAGCGAAATTTAGGAGTGGATTCACTACTTTAGAGGGTGGTAAAAGTATCTAGAATTCAACTCAAGTCTAGGTCTTTTCAGTCGGGTGAGGGGGGAGAAAATGACTTTTGACAAGTTTCTAGGATGATGCAGTTTTTGTTAAAGGTGGCGTTAAGCTTCGGATGATTTTTCCTGCTTTACTCCTTTGATACTTTTAATATAATCTCTCAGCTTCTGCTGGGTACTGGGCAACAATGCCACGACTACTAAGCCCAAAACTACCCACCATCCTAACTGGTAGGCAAACAAAGCTATTCCAAAGGTCCCGCACCACAAGCCAGCCAATCGATAGTCAGGACTGCCAATGTCCCGCACTAGGTAGAAGTGGATGACAATATAACTCGCTAAAGTCGCCACCTCAGCCCAGCCGTATCCCACTAATCCCAAGCGGGGTAACAGCACGAATGCTGCTCCTACAAAAAGAGCCATATACACGATGTGAAAAACTGTAACTTCCCAGTTCCGCCGCAAAACGTAGAGGGTTGAGGAATGCATATTAAACATGGAGTTGGTCAGATTGCTCAAGGCGATATAAGGATAGATCGCCACTACGGGAAGCCAGCGATCGCCAAACACCAATGGAATAAGCACAGGCAAAGCCCAGCTGACTACTACGAGCAGGGGTCCTAAAGCTAATATCTGAAGGCCCATGCCCTCAGTGACAGCTCTCCGTAACCGCTCTCGATCTCCCTGCAAGCGCCCCAAGGTGGCAATGGAAATCCGCCAGGTTGCGGTTTTTACGAAACTGAGAATGTCGATGATCCGGATGGCTAAGGCTACATATCCCACTGCCTCGGCACCAGCGTATCTACCTACTAGCAGGGGGTTGATCAGAGTACGTAGTTGCCACACCCAGACTGAGGTGGAAAATCCGATGCTGTATCCCAGCATCTGCTTAACTAAAACCCAATTCCAAGCAAAGCGGGGACGATATCCGGCACTCCAGTAGAGTAGTGCTAGAGTTTGAACTTGCTGTAGCCACCATCCAGCCACCAGCGCCCAAACTCCGGCTCCCCGAAAAGCCATTGGAAAGGCTATCACGTAGTAAACTAACTGACCGAGAAGTTCAATTAAAGCTACCCGCTTGTAATCTAGATTGCGCTCTAGCCGAGCCATCGGGACTTGATTGAGGAGAACGACGGGAAGTCCCAGAAACAAGACTTGCGCTACCGGGCGAAACCCTTGGATATTCACCCAGCTTTCTATTAAGGGAAGCGCCAAAAAAGCTAAAAGCATTCCTGTAAACGCTTGCAGCAACAGCAGGGTGAAAGCTTGGTGATATACTCCGAGTTCCTCTTCCCCTTCCCGCCGCACCAGATAAACTTCAATGCCTAGCTGGCTGAGCATCTGAAGGTACAAAAATATACTGATGGTGGCAGCATAGAGACCGTATTTCTCCGGTCCTATGACTTTGGTAACTAGCATCACTCCTGCCAGACTGATGAATACTCCCAGTCCCTGACGCAGTACCAGGTAGACTCCTCCCCGCATGACTTGCGTTTTCAGGTTCATGCTTGTCCCTCAAAGTAGCAAATATTACGGAGAAATCCTTGATGTTCTACCAATGAAGACTTCCAGAAAAAGAGATTTATAGATAGCGATCGCAGCTTGGGAGTCTTTAGCGGCGCAAGATGCGGGAAAATCGGTAGAATGCTCATCAATTTTTTGAGCAGGTGGCTCAGCTCCAGCACATTTTTCTCCTTAGTTTGCCTTGGTTCATCGCTACTGCATCAGTAGACGGCCTTCTAAGGTCGTCAGCATATTTCATTGAATAAATAGTCAATTGCTACTAACGCTAGTAGAGATTGGCAAAAATATCTCAGCAACAGTTAAAGCGATCGTACTTGGGTGCCAATCTCTTTTTAAGCAAGCAAATTTAATTTACCACAGACAACAGTGTGGATTTGTGAGAATTCCCCCCCAAAGTTTAAAGCTTTTATAAAGACACTGAATATTTACACATTTGGCATTGAGCTATGGAAGGCTTGATAATTCTTCATTAGAACTTCAACTTTATGAAATAGATAACTTACATTATTCTCTGCAAAATGTCTGTAATCTTACCAGTGTTTAGGCAATCATGATATTAAAACTTCTCCATCGGGCTGTGGCTCCTGTGTTTATTGGCACTATGCTTGGGTGTACTGCTAGTAGCAATAGGTAGCAACCAACAGCCGATTGTAGGCGCGGATCTTGTGTCCGTACCGATGGCACCCACTTCCTACGTCGCTAGGCTAACGTGTCGATAGGCAGTAGAGGGTTTGTTACAGGTGTTTATACTTACAACGCACAAAAGGATCTGGTTTAGATCAGAACCGACGCTGGTGGCTTTTATCGCTGGAATGCCGAAGATAAAACCTGCATTCGATTACATGACAGCTTCACAATGAAAGAGAAAACATATTACGGGGAAGAAGCGATCGCAACAGATCCCATCAACCCAAATATCGTTTACATGGCAGCAGGTAAATACTCCCAGTGGCAACCTAAAGGATCAATCTTTAAGTCCACAGAGCGAGGTTAAAACTGGACTAAACTAAACATAAACTTAGGGATAGACAGTAATGTTGAGCATTGCTGGGTGGGAAAAAGACTAGCTCTCAATCCGGCTAACTCCAACATTATTTTCTTTGATTCGCGGCACGATGGGGTGTGGAGATCCTCGAATGCAGGCGCGACAATGGGCGAAAGTCGCAACTTTATCCCCAACGCTTACAAAGAGCGTTGGCATCTTGTCCGCGTTGGCGGTTCAAGGTGGAACTCAACTTCTACAGGAGCAACTTCAACAGACGGTGGATTAACCTGGAAGAAGTTTGCGTCGTTTCCGGCATCAATGCCACTGCGCGTAGCGATATCGGCAACTAATCCAAACTTGTTCGTTGTAGCTGTAAGTAAAGCTCTACCCCTACGCACCACTAATGGCGGCGCTTCAGGGAGTGCAGTGTCTGGACTACCAAATTGCTCAGAAGGTCCCTGGTATTGAGATCAGCCCTTGGTGGCGAATAAAGTAGATGGAAATACTTTTTACTATTACAGCGACAGCAAAGTTTACCGCAGCACTGACCAAGGTGCATCCTTTAGCCTTTAGCATTGTCAACTCATCGATTCCCAATATTAAGAGTGACTACTATTCGTATGCGCTGAAAACAGTTCCAGATGCGAAAACTGAAGTCAGGCTCAGCTTAGACTAGGAAGGTTTATTTAACTCCACAGACGGTGGCAAAACGTTCGCTAAGCTGCCTTCAGTAGAAAAGGCGCATTTGTTTACTTTTGGGAAACCGCAGACCGGAAGGACAACTCCAGAGCTTTATTTGTATGGAAAAATTTCTGGTATGGGCGAGGGAATCTTCCGTTCTCTCGACAGAGGCAGAACTTGGATAAGCATTGGTTCTAGCCAAAATCCCATCGCTGGCGAGCCAAATGCGATGGAGGCGAGTTGGCAACAGTTTGGCTTGGTTTTCGTTGGTACCAATGGCAGGGGCATCTACTACGGAACTCCTGACGATTCCAAGGAGTAGGCTGCTTTATCTTCCGCGCCCGTACACGCAATTCGCCCCTGAATACTGGTTAAATTTACCCGAAAAGTACCAAGGCATTAGCCTTTAACAGAAGACGGTTCTTTCACGCTAGTAACACGTTCTGTTAAAGAATGATTTTGTAGTGCTGTTACTTGTGACAACACGTACGAGACGAGGGATTCAACCGTCATCAAGACTACCGAAAATGCCAATACTACGAAACCAGCAGCCGTGAAGAGAAACATGACGCTTGTAGAAATTAGTTTCTTGATAAAGGCGTTCATTTTGGTAAATAGTTTTGTTTACCCCTCTAGGATATGAAACACTACAGGGTCTTGACATCAGTGAATTTTTTGAATTTTTTGTAAAGAACTCCTTTATAAACCCGAAAACATACGGAGACGCTTTAAGTATATTTTTCTACAAATAAATTAAAGGATGTTTTTCTGATTTTGTCCTGAAAGCTAAGTTTTTTTAACTGAATGCTGCTAAATGCTGCTAGTAAATACGTAATTGAATGTAGATAGGTGTGTCGCGCTTATAACACTGGTGAAGTGAGTGTTCATGGCTATTTTGTGTAAAAAAAATATAAAGATAATATAAAGACAAAAAATAGTAGGGGCGTACAGCTATTTGTGCGCCCCTATCACCTGGCAGGAAAATATTAAGTTATATTGACAATTTAGAAATGCAACAGCGATCTTAAGCCTTGACCAGGTCTGATGTAACTGCAATTCGTTTGCCGTTTTTGTTGTCTAGTGGAGCAAGGGCGGTGAGTGTTCTGTACAACTCCAATGTTTCGCTAGTAATCTGGTTCCAGGTATAGTGTGCTTGCACATAACTCTGGGCGTTTTTAGCCATTACCGCCAATTCATTCTGGTGATTGATTGCCCATTCCAAGCTGCGGAGGCAGGAGTCTACATTTTTTACCTGGAAAAGCATCCCTCGGTTTTTGCCGATCAATTGCTGATGCACGGGAATGTCACTACCGAGTACGGGAACACCTTCCTGCATTGCTTCCAACATTGATAGAGGTAATCCCTCCAACTCAGAAGGAAGTACAAACAATCCCGCACCCCGAAGGATTTCTGCAAGACGGGGACCTCTAAGTTCACCTGTGAATATGATGTTCTTGTTATTCGCCGCCATCTCGGTGATCTCCGAGGTGAACTCATTGGTATCGCTGGTACCGCCCACCATGACGAGTTTCCATCCTTCTTGCTGAAGGTTTTGGAAGGCTTTGATGAGTAAGTCAGGGCACTTTTCCGGTACGAGTCTACCTAAAAATAGAATATAGCGTCCCTGTTCCAGACCTAGCGAAGTTCCATAGCTAAAAGTAGGGTCTGAATCACCCATATTTGAGGGTGCGTTAGGAATATAAATTGTCTCCTTACCGTAAGTTTCCTTAAAGTATGAGCGCAGTTCCTCTGAGACGACGATCATGCTATCAGAGAAGCGGACAGCAGCACGTTCGCCGCGACGGATTAGGTCGCTAGAAGCTTTGTTCCATTTGGCACGTTGCCAATCTAAGCCATGACAGGTAACAACAACTTTTGCCGAGGAAGCAAGTTTGGGTAGCCAAGTAAAGAGGGCTGGTCCTAAAGCGTGGAAGTGAACGATATCATAACGCTTCGCATTGGAAGCGATCGCTCCCAACGCCGAACTCAACAGAGCATCCATTCCCTTGATATTCAAGCTGGGTATGGAAACAACCTTCACACCATGAACGTTATAATGGCTGAGCGAAACATCTCCAGTGTATGAGGAACGGGCAAACAAATCCACTTCATGACCCTGTTCCACAACCCGTGAATAAATTTCTTCACAGTGGTGCTCGATACCACCCTGTTTAGCAGGCAACCCTTTTGCTCCAATTACGGCAATTTTCATGGCGAAACCCCGGTAAAAGTTTTTTGATTAATCTGGCTAGTAGACAAATTCCGCTGTTGCCAGCGGCTTAGCATATCGCTGTAGATATCACCCACGACAGTCTTGGCACTGTAAGGTTTGGCAGCTTTAACGCACGCCTCGATTGGATAATCTCCACCGTTGTGCAGTACCTTCCGCAAGGCATCTGCAATTGCGGCTGGCGATCGCTCCTCGCACACCACTCCACTATCAGTAGTGAGTAGGTTTGGAGTTTCGCCGCATTGGGTTGTCACCACTGGCGTACCACTGGCAAGTGCTTCGAGAACGACCATAGGAAGACCTTCATAGGCGCTCGTTAGTACAAAAACACTACATACACGTTGCAACTGTGCAAGTTCTGCCTGGGCTAATGGTCCCAGCAGCGTTACCTGTCCGGACAATCCAAGGCGGGAAATCTCAGAACGTAGCTTATCCTTTAAGTCTCCATCGCCTGCTATGAGGAGGTGAACATTTGAATCGTTCAGGGCAGCAATGGAGCGGACTAGCAAGACGGGGTCTTTCTGGGCGTGAAGGCGACCAGCAAATAGAATAAAGCGTGTATCTTCCGCTAAACCCATCTGCTGTGCAAGTGTGCGCCTACCTTTCTCTCGTTCATCTAAGGTCAATGGGTAGCAGATTTCGTTATCTACTGTGTTTTTGACGTAGGAAATGCGCTCTGCTATCTCTGGGTAATGCTGCTGGTAATGTTGCACCGATTCAGTATTACACGACAAGATTTGAGAAAACTGACTTACAAGATAGCGTTCGATAGCAAAATATGCTGCTGGAAAACGTTGCCACAGAATCGCATTTTTTTTGTCCGCAGAATTAATTTGCTTTTGAATATCGTTGTGAATAAAGAGAGTCTTTTCTCCTGACCAGTTGCGAGTAAAAAGTGTGGGTTCCAGCCTGTGAAAGTGCATGAAATCCGAACTCAAATTCCGACCCAAAAGGGCAGCCGTATATTTAATAGTGGTTGGTACTAATTTTTTAAAGTTATCGTTTTCTATAAAAAACAAGGGCATAAAGCGGATCTCTCTGCCTGCCAACTGGGCGTCTCTCCATACTCCTATGGGTTGCGATGGATCGTTCTCCGTGCCTACCAGCCGGATTTCAAACTCGCTAGGAGCGTATTTAACAAAAGTGCGTATGACTGTTTGTATACCCCCGATGCTAATGCTACTCGGATTGAACTGGTAGAAGATAGTCAAAACAGGTTTACGCATAACAATACCTATATATAGCTAGGTGTATTGGTTGTTTTTTTGTTGTGGCAAAGATTAATTAAGCAGTCTGTCAGTAGATTTATTTCAGCATGATTGCTTAGCTGACTTGAGAGTCTGAGATTCTCTTCCTCATAATTGCTTAGATTACTGTAAAACCCTACTTAAGTAAATTGAATTTGCCAGATTTTACAGAAAGTTCTCAAATTTCCCACTTGACTTCATGGCAACTTTATAATGAGGTTCAAGACGCTATGAAGGCAAAAAATCGCTCAATTTTCACACTGCCCAATAATTTCTCCCAAACCCGAAAAACCCTGACCCAGCCATTCCTAAGCTTTTCCCAAATCTAATACCACCCTAGAAGAGAACTCGTTACTCCTACTACTACTATCAAAAGTAGTAGTTATCAAATACTCCTTATGGAAGATGCGGACTGAGTTTATACGTAAGATTACTTAGTTATATGGATTGTACTTTACAATTAACTTTCCGAAGCCTATTACTACTATCAAAAGTAGGAATTATGAATACTCCTTATGGAAGATGCGGACTAAGTTTATACGTAAGATTACTTAGTTATATGGATTGTACTTTACAATTAACTTTCCGAAGCCTATTACTACTATCAAAAGTAGGAATTATGAATACTCCTTATGGAAGATGCGGACTAAGTTTGTACGTAAGATTACTTAGTTAGATGAATTGTACTTTACGATTAACTTTCCGAAGCCTATTACTACTATCAAAAGTAGGAATTATGAATACTCCTTATGGAAGATGCGAACTGAGTTTATACGTAAAACCGCTTGATTGTATAAATTGTACTTTCGTACTTTACAATTAACTTTCCGAGGCATCGGATATAGACTGCTAACGAAGTCTGTATTTAAAAGTGTAATTTGACAGCCACTATACAAAAATAGAATTTTATTTAATATTCTCTACTAGAAAATATTTCTTTGCCGATCCGCAGTAGCAGCCTGCAAGAGCGAATTTGCTTAGTTGTCCTATTGGTGAGGGGTATCAACGTAACGCATTTAAGCAAGTGTATATCAGCGGTCTTCTCTACACGGAAAGGGGACTCGCCTTTTTCCCATAACAAAATTCTCCTACCCCGAACACGGTTAGGAGAAGAGGATTCGCCATAAGCGTATAGAACGTCCTTACAACGGTACGCTTATGGTTCGAGCTAGAAGTAATCGATTAATGCTTGTTTAAGCGCGATCGCTATTTTTAGGAGCCTTCGCTGTCAGCATTTTTGGCGTACTGGCATCTTCCTTGTAGTATGCCTTGGCATGGTGGAAATAACTATCAGGTTCGTTTTCCACAATCACACCATTGACGACCAAGCCCAAGACCTTCTGACCTGATTGCACCAAAAATTGCTTACAAGCAGCAGCGCTGACAGTATCAACCACGCCTGGGCGAACTACCAATAACATACCATCAGTCATCTTGCCTACTGCCAGAGCATCTGCCACCAGAACAATTGGAGGCGTATCAAGGATTATAAAATCGTAGTCTTTAGAAAAATTGTCAATTAATCCAGCCATCCGCTTTGAGTCAACAAGAGCCAATGGATTAGGAGGAATCACCCCAGAAGGAAGCACATCCAAGTTATCCATCACTTCTCGCACAGCCATCTCAAACTCAGCTTGATTAACGATGACATCGCTCAGACCAATTGCATTAGTCAAGTCCCAGATATGATGCTGCATGGGATGGTGCAGATCCGCATCTATTAATAAAACTCGTCTTCCTAGTTGAGCCATAGCGATAGCCAAGTTGGCACAAACTGTAGACTTGCCTTCTTTGGAAACAGAACTTGTCACCGCAATGACTTTCAGCTCTTGATCTGGACTGAGAAACTTCAAGTTTGCCTGAAGCATACGGTAAGCTTCACTGATAACCGAATGTGGATTATCTCTAACAGGAAGCTGCGGAAGAATTCTTTCTAGTTTCTTACTGCGAAAAGTAACTTTTTTCTTCAAAGAAGGAATCATTCCCAGGACAGTATATTTAAATAACTCCCGCACCTCCTTTGCAGTTTTGATAGTTGGATCTTTCAGGTCTACAAGGAAAGCAGTAATTACATAAAGTAGACTGCCTGCAACAATTCCGGCAGCTATGATTATTAGCTTGCGAGTACCTACGGGCTTTTCTGGAACTGTAGCGGCGGAAATTAAACTAGCGTTGCCTACATTTTGATTTTCCGCAATCTGTACCTCTTGAAGATTTTTCAAAAGAATTTGGTAGGTAGATTGCGCGGCTTCTACTTGCCGTTGTAAATCCCGCTGACCCTGTTGCAATCTAGGTAAAATGTTCGCTCTTTGTTTGTACGCCTCCTGAGCGCGAGATAAAAAAGTCACTTGATTAGCCAAACCTAAGCGTTGCACTTCTGCGTTGACTAACTCTGCGGTCAGTTTTTGTTCAAGTTCCCCAATTTGTAAATTTGCTTCGGATACTTGTTGGTTGGTGCCAACAATCTCTCCTACCCGTTCCTGTAGTAAAGCTTTTAATGCCGCTTGTTTGCTTTCGAGATTAATTATTTTGGGGTTTTCATCCTGAAAGCGGGTGCGCTCAACTGTCAACTCGCCTTCAATTTTTTGGAGTTCTATCAGCACTTGCTGAACTGCGGGAGATTGGCTGAGCGAGTTTAGAGCCATAGCCCGCTGTGAATTCAGTCCTATCTTACTTTGGAAGGCGGCGACTCTAGCAGTTGCATCTTCAAGTTCAGCTTGAGTTTGCGCTTTTTTGCTGTCTAGCTCTGCGATCGCTTTTACGGCTGAGCTTCCTTCTTCTTCTAGAGCTACAATGTTATTCTGTTCTTTGAAACTACGCAAAGCGGCTTCTGCTTGACGAACAGTGGCTTCAGTCTTCGGTAGCTGCTTACTAATAAATTCGCGAGCCGCCGCTGCTTGAGCGCGGTTATTAAGTACATTCTTCTCGCGATACAAATCCATCAGTTTGTTGACTATCTTTGCAGCTTCCTGGGGATCTTTGCCTTTAACGGATATCTGCAAAACATCGGTTCCTTTGATCCCTTTTACCGTAAGCTGTTTTAGGAAATCAGCAGGTTTTAGGGGATCTCCCTTTTTGTCTTTTAGGTTTAGAGAATTTATCGTCTCTTGTATCAGAGGCTCAGAACGGACTATCTCGGCTTCTGTATCCAGAGGAGTATTCAAGACATTGAGCGGTTCTAACTGTCCGATTTTTGCTCCCGCCTCTGTGACTAAAGCAGAAGTCGTATTTTGCTTCTTAAACAAAAGCCTCCCTTCGGCTTCGTAGGTAGGCTTTTTTAAGAACGCAAATGCGGCGGCGAGTGCAACTGTAAATATAAAGACGGTACTGGCGGGTAGCCAACGCCGTTTGAGGATAAGCCAGTATTTTTTAAAATCTATATCTTCTGTGTATTGTCTAGTTTCCATAAGAGGCTCGTGTAGGAGAGTGGTAATAAGGTTGTTTTGGAGGCAGGTGTATTAGCCGCTCCCAGAAGCGAGTCCTTGCAGTGTAGACTATTTCCTCGCTTATCGAGAGGCAGCATCTGGTAGTTCTTACTCAGCCGACAATTGTATCCTAACAAGGCTAGTAAAAGTTGGAGTGATAAAAAAAACTGTTAATCAATGAAAGGATGAGCTTAAAGCTGTATGCAGTAGCATTCGGCTGGTAGCTCTAGATAAGAGGGATTAACAAAAGCGGGCTGCGAAATTTTTTTGATGCTGACGGACAACCGGACTATGGCAAAGAGTAGAAGTGCGATCGCTTTGGATGAAAGCACCTTAAGCTTACACCTTAAAGCAGAATTAACTGCGCGATCGCTATAGAATGACTCAAACAATTGAGTCGGAAATATTTTAGGTCCTATCGGAGGCAGTTTTGGGACGATTGCCGGAGTGACTGGAAGATTAATTTGGCACAAATATCTGGGAACATATTTCTGCTTTGTGCGATCGCCCTCAAAATCCTGAGATATCTGTATAAACATCCGATTATTCTTTAGCCAAAGAGATTACCACCAGCCTTAACAAATCGGATGATTGCCAGGATTCACGGCATGAATATCCTTGGTGTGTGAATGAAACCGTCCCCGCTCCTGAAGATAAATCTCTTACCTTAAAGCTTTCAACCTGTTTGACAGGTTGAAAGCCTTTGCCTAAACTCCCTAAAAAAAGTTGCACGCGGCGTGAGCCAAATTGCCTGACTACGGCTTAATCAAATGTTGCTCAAACTTGCGATAGTTACCAATTAACCTTGCCCGCTCAAAAGGGGGATAAAACAAGATGGTTCCCAAAGGTAAACCAACTGCCAAAACAGCGCCCATCACCAAAGGATTTAGCAATCCAACTTGGAAGCCAACTCCTAAAGTCATGCCTAACGCCATTGCTAATAGCGACACCCCAATCGCGAGATTGGGACTAAATCCTCTTTTCAAACAACTAACTGCCAGACTCTGCGCCCCAAAACCAGCCATAAATACAGCAAAATCCACCGCTTCAAACCCAACCGCCGCCGAATTTGCCACTCTAAATTGCTCGCCAAAACCCGTTACAAAAAAAGCGACAATTCCCGCAACCAACAAAGCTACAACCGTGTCTATACCCGCAAACTTAACTTTATACCTGGATAGAAGCTTAGCGACAAACACAGCCCCAGCCGCCGCCGTAGCCGCTGCTGCCACACCAAATGCAGCGACCAACAGCGTGATAAACCCGGCCATGACCACACCCATCGCCCCAACTTGGGCAATCGTTCCGCCCCAAGCGATTCCCTCAATCCAAGCCGCCGAGGCAGCAAGTGTCACCAGTAAAGCGAGCGCCATATAAGGTAGTTTTTTGTTCGCAATCGGAACCGGGGCAGTCTGAATCTTAACAGTAATATCGTGAGTTTCTGGCAGAGAATTTGTGTGTAATAACAGATGTCGCTCGTAGGTCTTATCTGCCATCAACCTGCTGGTATTCACATTGATTTTACACTTCGCCTGATTGTTCTCAAACTTAACGGAATCAAAAGAAATCCAAGTGTGAGTATCTGGTGTATGGGGGGGATCGCTTTCGTGGGGTGCCACTTCCCAATTTCCTTCCAGAAGGGTATCAGGAATCGAGTTCGTAACTGCGATTGTTTGAGTCACCCTTTCACCTAATTTTCTTGCCTTAAATTCTAGGATGGGTTTACTCAGCTTCGCTTCGGGTACGCGAATCACATAGATAGGCTTGAGAGCTTCCAAGGCGATCGCTGCGTTAGGATAGCGGTCTTTTGGTTTGATTTCCACCATCTTTTGCAACCAGTCAATCCACCGCAGACTGAGCTTGGGAACGAGATGCTTGAAATTAATTCGATAATCATCATCAATTAACTGGCTAATCTCAGAAGATTTGATGCCAGTTAATAAGCAAATTAGCGTTGCTCCCAAACTATATAAATCTGAGGCTTCAGTAAGCTGCCGATGGAATAATTGTTCGGGCGGCATGAACCCTAAAGTTCCTTTTGCCACGCTGTTCATCGTTACTTCCCCATCCCCAATTCGAGCCAGACCAAAATCAACTAAAAAAACATTGATGTTGCCATCAACCAAGATATTTTCGGGTTTAATATCTCGATGGATAACAGTGGGAATGCGATTTTGCAGATAAACAAGAATTTCTAATAAAGAGACGGCAATTTTCTTAATTTCATCCGGGTCGAAGCTACGAGGTACGGCTAAAGACGGTGCTTTTTTATACTCCTGAACCATGCAAAAGCCATCGGATGTTTGGAAGGAATCTAGGTAGCGGGGGATTCCGGGATGATTCAGTCCCTGTAACACTTGAATTTCGCGCTGGTAGGCGTCGTAGTCTGACCAGGTGGCGTTGATTTTAGCAAACTGAAACCGTTTAATGACAGCGGGTTGCCGAGTTTTCAGATTGAGCGCCAGGTAGGTTACTCGACCACCGGCGCGGTTGTGTCCTAATTCTCGGACGACCTGATAACCGTGGCTGGATAAGTCTGGAAAGTTGCTCATGTGTGAGAGAACGAACGCAGGTTGAATGAGTTTATGCAACTGCTACGCGAGCAGTTGCAGTTAGCGGGAGCAGCTAGAGCGAGTAGCCGCTAACTTGCGGTCATACGCTAGAGCGAGTAGCCGCTAACTGCGGCATACGCCAAAGCGATCGCGCAATCCGAACAAACCAGGGATGGCAGATAAAGGAAGTGGGTGTACGCCTTTTTTGAGACTTCATCTTTCCCCTTTTCCCAGTTGTCCCTTCTCATCCTAGTTCACCAGCTTAGGAGTAGGAATTTCTGTTTTCGCTGTGAAAGTTCATAAAAATAAAGTGAGTGAGCTACACCTAGTTAAGAACTTGATATCTAAGGATCGTAATTATGACACAGCTATCAGAAGCGAATGTGGCGATTTCTAAGGAAGTTAATAATTCGAGAGGTTCCGATTGTTTAGGTTGGGAGTGTCTAGGCTGATTGTTGCGATCGCCTTCTTCCTATGCGCTCTTAGCCGGGATCGTCGTCAGCGAATGCCACTTTTTGCAACGGCTCCTCGGAAGCATCCACGGTCTTAGCACTGGTTGCAACTTTGCAAACTCCAGATTCGTCACCATTATTGCCAACATCCCCGCTTGGATTGACCCGAATGGGCGATGAAGATTTGGTTCCAGTGTTTATACAGTGAAGTTAGCAACTGAAAAGTGATTTTAATTATGCGTCAGATCCTGGGCACTCTTTCTCTATTGGGGTTTCTACAATGTTTTCCAGCAGTTGTTTCTGCTCAAACACAACCTGCTTCAGACGCCCCATCTGACCCCATCGAACAGGTGATTGCTGCCAAATTAATGACTGCATATCCTGATGGACAGTTTCGTTCAGAACAATTCATCAGTCGTGCAGAACTTGCCTCAATTTTGGTCAAAACTTTTAAACTGGACAAACGAGCGGGTGCCACCAAACAAGAAGTTATTTCAGTTCAAGATGTACCTTCTTCCCACTGGGCATATAACGACATTCAGACAGTTTTAAAAACTGGCATTATGAAGGGATATCGGGGAGATATGTTCTTCCCCAACCAAAAAATCAATCGCGCTGAAGCTTTATCTATCTTTGCCCAAGCTCACGGTGTATTTCAGTTTCCGAATGAC
The DNA here is from genome assembly GCF_014695825.1 of Coleofasciculus sp. FACHB-542. Classification (NCBI taxonomy): domain Bacteria; kingdom Bacillati; phylum Cyanobacteriota; class Cyanophyceae; order Coleofasciculales; family Coleofasciculaceae; genus Coleofasciculus; species Coleofasciculus sp. FACHB-542. The sequence continues at coordinate 76,701 of NZ_JACJPB010000021.1, forward strand.
ACCGTTGCTAAAATTCTTGCGAAGTATCCAGATTCCGGGAATATACCGGATTGGGCTAAAAAATCGATGGCAACTGCACTTTACGAGGGATTTGCTAATCCCGATGAACAAGGCAATCTGAATCCCCTAAATCCGATGACGAGAGGGGATATGGCTTACGCCTTGAGTAAATTTTTGGAGCGACAAGAAGCACCCGCACCGATGTTGGAAGAAGATTTACCTTCGCCAGCGAGCTTACCAATCCAATAAGTTCCGAAAAAGCCGTTTTCTCAAAGAAAACGGCTTTTTTGCTTTTGAAGAGCGCCAGAAGGCGGCTCACTTGTTACACTCGATAAGTTTGGAGCGATCGCTAACCGATGAACGCCACGCCAAATAATCGAGATATGCGGCGAGATTTTGCCAGCCGCGACGATTTAATTACCTATCTCCGCGAACAATTTCCTACCGCCGCCGAACGCGATGACGCGATCGCTACCACCGTAGGAGGACGTAAAGCCGCAGAAGCCTTCTTAAGTCAAGTAGATCCCGCCCGTTACGCCAAAACGCGCAATTCTTTTAGTGGCGCAGTCACGCGCCTTTCACCCTATCTCCGCTACGGCGTCTTGAGCTTGGCAGAAGTGCGGGATGCTGTGCTGGACAAAGTGGAAAACCGAGATGACGCACAAAAACTCATCAACGAACTCGGCTGGCGCGATTACTGGCAGCGTCTCTATGCCAAGCTGGGAAACGACATTTGGGAAGATCAAGAGCCTTACAAGACAGGCTACACAGCCAAAGACTATGCCGAAAAGTTACCGGAAGATGTTGACAAAAGTAGCATCGGCATGGTCTGTATTGACAGTTTTAGCCGCGACTTGCACTCCTCTGGCTACCTGCACAACCACGGGCGAATGTGGCTAGCCGCTTACCTAGTTCACTGGCGGCGGATTCGTTGGCAAGTCGGGGCAAGATGGTTTCTGCAACACTTACTGGATGGCGATCCAGCCAGCAATAATCTCTCCTGGCAGTGGGTTGCCAGCACCTTTAGCCAAAAGCCATATTTCTTCAACCGGGAGAACTTAGAACGCTATACGGATGGCGTCTATTGCCGCCAATGCCCCCTGTACGGTCATTGTGACTTCGAGGGCAGCTACGATGAACTAGAGAAGCGATTGTTTCCTAAAGCTCAAAGTTTCGATCGAAGTGGCGGTAGCAAGAGTTTTCAGCGCGGGAAGAAGCGTCGGTAGCGCGTGAGTTTTGAGTGCGCGAGTTTTGAGTGCGCGAGTTTTGAGTGCGTGAGTCTTGAATTAATGAAACAGCCGATAATTTGGGTGCATGGAGACTGTTTAAGTCCTGGAAATCCCGCATTGCAAGCATACCCTGAAAGCCCCGCGATATGGGTTTGGGACGATGCTTTGATTGAAGAGTGGCAGCTGAGTCTCAAGCGGATTACTTTTATTTATGAATGTTTGCTAGAACTTCCAGTAACGATTCGACGTGGGGATGTCGCTGTTGAAGTTATCGCTTTTGCCAAGGAACACAGTGCCGATGGAATCGTTACAGCAGAAAGTCCTAGCCCCCGTTTTGACGGCATTTGCGACAAAATTGAGGAATCGCTGCCTATCGAAGTGTTACCTGTTGAGCCGTTTGTGAAATACGACGGATATATTGACCTTAAGCGCTTTTCTCGCTACTGGCGCGTTGCTGAACGTTATGTTTTTGATTAGCACTGGGAGACTATTGTGAAGAATACAAGAACTCGGAGTTTGATCGCGATCGCCCTTGTCTCCTCAACTGGCACAGCAGCTTATTCGTGTCCGGCGAACAACCTCCAGGCATCATTACCCATTCAGCAGCAAGTCGGGGAAGTGGTGTCGCATTTGGTAGGAGTGATGGATACTTCCGCACAAGCGCAAGCCAAACCAAAAGCTCCAAATGTGAGAATGACGACCTGTAAAGTTAGTGTGGCGGATACTAAACAAAATCCCCAGGCAGTTTTTCTCTATCAAGAACAAGCCATGTCTGAGAATCTTGCTAAACCTTACCGGCAAAGATTCTTGAAAATTGCCCCCACTACCGATAATCAAAGCATTGAATCGCAATCCTTTAAACCCCCCTCACCAGAAGCTTTCATTGGGTTGTGCAGTCAGCCAGAAGCCAAGCGGGTTGTGAGATTGAGCGAAGTTGGGTCTGCCAAGTGTAGTGTATTCTTGAAACGCGATGGCGATCGCTACATTGGCGAGACACCAGAGGCGGGTTGTCCCAGCGACTACAAAGGCGCTGTCAAAGTAACAAACCGAATTGTCTTGCATTCTACGGGAATGGACACTTTAGATCGCGCTTTTGATGCCGCTGGTAATCAAGTTTGGGGTTCAAAAGGCGAACCTTATCAGTTTCGGTGGGTTAAGCCAAGCACGAGTCGCTGAATTTGCTAGCCATTTTTTGTGATATTCGTTGAACTCGCGATCGCTTCTTCATCCCTGCGGACGCACCACCCGAATTAATTTACCATTCAAGGTTTCTTCATTAGAAATCGCCTCATTAATGCGGGTAGCCATTCTCTGCCTATCTGCGTCATCTTTGCAGCAATAATTTTAGAATGCGATCGCTGCTGAGTTCAACGCCCATTGTCCTGGCAGCAGCAATGCACACTTTCTGACTTCGAGATTAAGCAGCAGCGGAGAGGTCAGCCACTACTGCTACCCGTCCTTTGAGTACAGAACGCAGCAGTCTGTTGACGCAACCTCTTTCTTCTTCATCCAAGGACTCATCCAGAGCAGCTGCCATCAGTCCATAACGGTCAGCCAGAGTCAGAATACCAGTTTCGCTGACAGAGGCTAGGATTTCAGAGATAGCACCGGGGAGTAGTTGGATTTGGGGAAGCATGGTTGTTGGGCGTCAACTCTACGATATTTAATATCTCACCCCTTTCCGTCCCGCCGAGCGATCGCTTCGATGAGTAACGTGTGAAAATTCTCAGCCTTTCGAGTGATCTGAGTTACATAGCACTCAAGGCACAAGCGGCTCAATCGCGATCGCATCCCTCAACTAGCCACGCGATCGCATTTTCTCAGCTTCTTTCCAAAAAAATAAAACCGATGGACAAACAAGAAAGCAACTTCACCGGCTGGACGCATATCAGCTATGAAAAAATACCGGAAAGCTCGAATAATTGGAATTTAACAGAATCAGATTATCGCATTTTCAAGAAAACTGCCTGGGTGGTAACTGAAAAAATTCACGGGGCGAATTTCTGTATAATCGCAGACGGATCAGACGTTCGCTTTGCCAAGAGAAAAGAATTATTGCAGCCAGACGAAGACTTTTTTGGATATCAAACGCTTAGATATAAATTAGCCCAACAAGCCAAAGATATATTCAAAATTATCCAGTTGGAACGTCCGGAAACGTTTAGAGTTTCTGTGTATGGGGAATTGTTTGGCGGAGAATATCCCCATCCTGACGTAGCGACTGTTCCTAGTGTTCAGGCTGTCCAAACAGGAATCTATTATTCACCTAAAATTGAGTTTTGTGCTTTTGATATTGCTGTTGAAGAAAATAATAGAACTGCCAAACGAGATTACATAGATTATGAGAAAGCGCTGAAATTATTTCAGCAAGTAGAAATGCTGGGTGCTAAACCGCTATTTACTGGAAAATACGAACAAGCGCTTGCACAGAAGATAGAGTTTAATTCTACTATTCCTGCCTTATTAGGTTTACCCAAATTGCCGTTTAGCAATCAGGCGGAAGGGATTGTCATTAAACCTGTAAAGTCGATCTATATAGATACTCCCAAGGGAAGAATTAGGCCGGTCTTGAAGAGAAAAATTCCAAAATTCGCTGAAGAGAGCCGATTCCATCAGGCAGAAAAGTGGGGCGACCAAAAATTAGCAACATCTTCTCACTATTTGAGTGATGAAAAATGGCTCCATGAGGCGATGCTTGCATTGGTTACAGAAAATAGATTAATGAATACTCTATCAAAAGTAGGCCGGGTTTCTGGTAAAGACCCAAAAGCAATAGACAAAGTTTTTCAATTATTTGTGAATGATGTAATAGAAACATTTAACGAATCTTATGAAAGCATTTTCAAAAGCTTACCTGAGAAAATTCAACAGACTTTAATCGAACAATTGGAGCAGGAATCAAAAAAATTGATAAATAATTACTTCAAAAAATAATATTTAGGAACAGGTGTAGGGTGAGCAGCGGCTAACTAAATACTCGATCTGAAACGAAGAGTGCGAACTGACTTTTTCTGCGCTAGGCTAACGCCTCGCTTCGCATGAGCGCGATCGCACTCTAGTCTTCAATGACTACCCTGGAATTAGAGTTCCCACATTGTTGACATGAAATCGATACGTTTCTTGCTGCTGCTCATCCTGACTACAGTAGCCGCCTGTGACTCAACTCAGGCATCCCTCGACCCCCAGACAACCCGACCAACCGAACAACCGACAGAAACTCCGGCACAGCCGAACCAACAGCTTTCCCAAGCGACGCAAACCAACAACGTGGTGCGAACCGAACCCCTGACACCCCAACCGATTCGCATCAACCTCGATAACTTACCCAAACCCTACGCCAGCGACAGCGCCTCCAACTCGCCCAACGTGGTGCCCATCCCGCAAAACCCCACCCTGCGCGTCCCGGCTGGCTTCGTCGTCAATGTCTTTGCCGATGGATTAGATGCACCCCGCTGGCTGGCACTCACCCCTAACGGCGATGTATTAGTCACCGAAACCCGACAAAACCAGATTCGCCTACTGCGTGACACCAACGGCGATGGCGTCGCTGATGTCCGCCAAACCTTTGCCAGTTCCCAAAATGGGGTAAATATCCCCTTTGGCATGACTTTTGCGGGCGGATACTTCTTCCTCGGCAACACAGGCGAAGTCCGGCGGTATCCCTACACGCAAGGACAACAACAACTCACTGGAACCGGCGAAAAAATCGCTAACTTAACCCCTGGCGGCTACAACCAGCACTGGACGCGCAACGTCGTTGCCTCACCCGATGGGCAAAAGCTCTACGTCTCAGTTGGGTCGGCATCCAACGCTTCAGAAGAAGCCATCCCCCGCGCCTCTGTACAGGTGATGAACCTAGACGGTTCCAACCAGCAAACTTTTGCGTTTGGTTTACGCAACCCAGTCGGACTCGACTTTCACCCCACCACCGGCGAACTGTATACCGCCGTGAACGAACGAGACGGACTGGGCGACGACCTGGTACCCGACTATCTAACCCGCATCCAACAGGGAGAATTCTATGGCTGGCCTTACGCCTACCTGGCACCAAATCTCCTTGACCCGCGTCATTTGGTCAACGGAAAGAGCAAACGTCCCGACCTGGTAGCGCAAACAAAGACGCCCGACGTTCTTTTCCAAGCCCATTCTGCTGCTTTGGGATTGCAGTTTTATGACGGCAATACCTTTCCAGAAAAATACCGCAATGGCGCTTTTGTTGCCTTTCGCGGTTCCTGGAACCGCAACCAAGGCACCGGCTACAAAATTGTCTTTGCCCCCTTCTCTAACGGGCGTCCTCAGGGCTACTATGAAGACTTTCTCACTGGGTTCCTGCTAGACCCCTCTGTTCCAACCACCTGGGGGCGTCCGGTGGGGTTACTCGTGCTACCCGATGGGAGTTTGCTGCTGACGGAAGAAGCCAATAACCGGATTTACCGCATCCAGTATCGTGGCTCTTAAGTAGTTGTTAATCGCGGCTCAAAGAACTGCCCCATGCGCCCAAAACTCGTTAATCAATTCGCTGTCCTTAAGCCCGCCTTCGCGGGCTTGGTTTGTTTAGCTGCGACTTCAGCCGTCGGAGTGTTAACGCTTGGCCTACCAACCCCAGCTCAAGCGGCAAACTCCAAAGACTTGCAGAAGTTACTGACGCTGAAAACTTGCCCTGGATGTGACCTAAAAGATGCCCAACTCAGGGGGATTAACCTCAGAAACGCCGACTTGAAGAATGCCCAGCTTGACGGTGCGGACTTGACGGCGGCTGACCTTTCGGGCGCTAAGCTAGAGGGTGCCCAGCTCAACGGTGCCAAACTAACTGCCGCTAATTTGGAAAAGGCGAACTTGAGACAGGCAAAATTGGCGGCTGCAAATAAAATTGTTGCTGATTTAACAGATGCTAAATTGCGGGGGGCAAACTTATATGCAGCGAACCTCACGGGCGCTAAGCTAGAGCGTGCCCAGCTAGCCCAAACTCAACTGAATTTTGCTCAGTTAGTCGGTGCAAATCTCGGACAAGCGAATTTGCTCGAAGCGAATCTTTCGGGTGCCAATTTAGGCGGGGCAAACCTAAAAGATGCTCAGATGCAAATTGTTAACTTAGCCGGTGCCAATCTTACAGGTGCCAAGTTGAATAATGCCCAGTTAGAGACTGCCAATATGGATAGTGTCAACTTGAGCAATGCTGATTTGAGTCAGGCTTCTTTGAATAATGCTGACTTGAATGGGGGAATTCTCACGGGTGCCAATCTGCAAAAAGGATCGCTGACAGCAGCGAATTTTCAAAGTGCTACGCTCACAAATGCCAATTTGACGGGTGCCAATTTGACGGGTGCTGGTTTCAATCGTGCCAATTTGACGGGTGCTAAATTCAACGATGCTGATTTAACCAATGCCAAATTGCCGCTTGCCAACCTCACCAACGCTAATTTAGCAGGTGCTAACCTCCAGGATGCTTATCTGGATAGTACCAATCTCAACGGTGCTAATCTCAGCGGTGTAAACTTGCGCGGGGCGAATTTGCGGTCTGCCAATTTAAGCGGTGCGTCGATGATGGGTACGAATCTAGAAAGTGCCAATCTGACGAATGCTATTTTGACAGGAGCCAATTTGAGTTACACCAATTTCAGCAGTGCCGATCTCCGGGGTGCCAATTTAGGAAATACTAATCTGAGTTATGCCAACTTGACTCAAACAGATTTGGGTCAAGCTAGCTTAGCAAATGCCAACCTGACGGGTGCCAACTGGAAGGATGCTAAGCTCAAAGGTGTCATTGGATTGAATGGATATTGAGCGATCGCATTCTATCCCCATTGACTCTTTTGTTCTGATTTTGTGCATTCTATAGCGCGATCGCGCATGGCTACCAAGAGGGTGTTTTGGCAGTTCAATCGATACTCATTTCCTCAGTTGGCTAGCCTCCCATGAAACCAGGAATCCTCGCTGTTGCCCTGTTGATGCCTGTCTGCTTTGCAGTGCCGGTCAAAGCAGAGAATCCAGAACACGTTCAGAGATTATTAATTTATAAAGAATGCCAATTTTGTGACTTGAGCAATGTGAACTTAACTGGGTATGACCTCAGCGGTGCCAACTTGAAGGGTGCCAATCTACTCAATGCCAATCTCACCAGTGTCGTGCTAGCTGGAGCCGATCTTACAGCAGCCACCTTGGAAAATGCGAATTTGAATAATGCGGTTCTTAATGGCGCGAACCTTAGCGGTACGAAGATGCGGTTTGCGAACTTGCAATATGCGAGTCTACAGGGAGTCAAAGCGAAGGAAGCATTTGACGTGACAGGTGCCGATCTCACCGGGACAATTATGCCTTCTGGTCTAGTTTACAAGCCGCTTGCTGAGGGTCAAAAGAAACCGGCACCTGAGACCGGGAAACCCCTCAACCAAGACCGAAGCGACCCGATAAACCCGTAAAATCAATAAGCTTTTTAGTATAATACCCACACAGTAGAGAGGGGAACCAGCTCCAAAGCCCTAATAGGAGTTGGAACAAATGTGATAGTATCCCTTTGCTTTCCTGTTACACGCAGTCCTCTTCTGTCCCTGAATTTTGCCCCATGCAACTGCGAAATCCCCAGCGCCGGACAAAAATTGTCGCAACGATTGGCCCTGCTACCAGTAGCCCAGAGGTCTTACGCGCTTTAATTGAAGCGGGTGCGACGACCCTGCGCCTCAACTTTTCTCATGGAACTCATGAAGACCATCAGCGGAGCATTCGCTTGATCCGCCAGATGGCTTTTGAACTGAATCAGCCGGTGGGCATTTTGCAAGACTTGCAAGGCCCGAAAATTCGTTTGGGACGGTTTGAAACGGGTTCAATCGTCCTGAATAAGGGCGATCGCTTCATCCTAACCAGTCACCCTGTCCCAGGCACCCAAGAAATTAGCTCTGTCACCTACGAACCTCTAGCAGATGAAGTCCCATCTGGGGCAATGATTCTCTTAGATGATGGCAAAGTGGAAATGCGGGTCGAGCAGGTAGACCCCACTGCGCGGGAATTGCACTGTCGCGTCGTCGTCGGCGGCCCGCTTTCTAATAACAAAGGAGTGAATTTCCCAGGCGTCTATCTGTCAATTAAGGCGCTAACTGACAAAGACCGTAAAGACTTGATGTTTGGTCTTGACCAAGGCGTTGACTGGGTAGCGCTGAGCTTTGTCCGCAACCCCCAGGATGTGCTGGAAATTAAAGAGCTGATTTCTAGTGCTGGTAAGCAAGTGCCGGTGGTTGTCAAGATTGAAAAGCACGAAGCCATCGACCAAATGGAAGCGATTCTCTCGCTTAGCGATGGTGTCATGGTGGCTCGTGGTGACTTAGGCGTTGAATTGCCTGCTGAGGATGTCCCCATTCTGCAAAAGCGGCTGATTGCCACGGCGAATCAACTAGGGATTCCAGTGATTACGGCAACTCAGATGTTGGACAGCATGGTGAACAATCCCCGTCCCACCCGTGCTGAAATTTCCGATGTCGCCAATGCGATTTTGGACGGAACCGACGCCGTGATGCTCTCCAACGAGACAGCGGTGGGTAAATACGCCGTCGAAGCGGTGGAGACGATGGCGCGGATTGCCGTGCGGATTGAGCAAGAACAAATCGCCCGGAACGTCCGGGGCACCACTCGCTCGATCACGAATGCGATTAGTCAGGCGGTTGGTCAAATTTCTGAGCAGCTAGGGGCAGCTGCGATTATGTCGTTGACCAAAAGCGGTGCCACTGCCCGAAATGTTTCTAAGTTTCGACCTTCAACGCCCGTTCTAGCAGTGACTCCCCATGTAGACGTGGCGCGGCAGTTGCAGATGGTGTGGGGCGTGAAGCCGCTTCTAGTGCTGGATTTGCCTTCTGCGGGTCAGACGTTCCAAGCGGCAATCAATGTGGCGCTGGAGAAACAGCTGCTGGCTGAAGGAGATTTGGTGGTAATGACTGCCGGGACGCTCCAAGGTATCTCTGGTTCAACCGACCTGATTAAAGTTGAGGTGGTGACATCCATTCTTGGAAAGGGAATTGGGATTGGTCAGGGATCGGTGAGCGGTCGAGCGCGAGTGGCTCGCACTGCCAGAGAGGTGGGCAATTTCAATCATGGGGAAATTTTGGTAGTACCGGGCACAAATGCCGATTATGTGGAAGCAATTCGCAAGGCATCTGGGATTATTACTGAGGATGAAAGCCTAACCAGTCATGCGGCGGTGATTGGCTTACGCCTTGGGGTGCCGGTCATTGTGGGCGTCAAGAAGGCGACGGAAATGATTCGGGATGGGGCGATTTTGACCCTAGATATGCAACGGGGTCTGGTTTACTCTGGTGCGATGGCAGGGACTTCTCAGACGACTCCGGCACTGCCAGTTTAAGTGCGATCGCGTCTGTTTATCTCTCATAAGCGATCGCGCTTTCCCCAAACCTTCACAATGAGGTAAAGAAAGCAAGGATTTAATTTTTCCTACACGAGACCACAAAAAACATAACCTCCAGCCCCCTTCGCATCTCTCTTCCTGCTCCTAATCGGAGCGGGAAGAAGAAATTTTTTATCTGCAAGGGATCTTTCTCCCCTTCCCTTGCAGGGGAGGGGTTGGGGGAGAGGTTCCTCATTCAGCATGGACACTCTCAACTTTTTCACCGACTATCTAATTGCTAGCCTGCGCCTCTCAGTACCATTAGCCTTTGCTGCCCTTGGTGGACTTTTTTCCGAACGATCGGGAGTGCTAAATATTGGACTAGAAGGAATGTTACTCTCCGGGGCATTTGCGAGTGCAGCAGGAGCATTTTTTACTGGCAATGTTTGGCTGGGAATGCTGTTAGCAATCGTCGTCGGGGGATTGGTCGGACTGCTTCATGCCTATCTGTGCGTTACCTTGCGCGTCGATCAATTAGTATCTGGACTTGCCATCAATCTTACAGCCGCAGGATTAACTTCTTTTTGGTCGCGTGTCTTATTTAATAGCGGTCAGGCGCAGCAGCTACCAGGAATTCAAATCATCGGCATTCCCGGATTAAAAAATATTCCAGTTATCGGTAATCTCCTCTTTAATCAAGACCCCTTAATTTACTTATTATTTCTGTTAGTTCCCCTGAGTACATACCTGCTATTTCGTACAAGTTTAGGCTTATCTTTACGTGCCGTCGGAGAATATCCCCGTGCTGCGGATACTGCTGGCGTTTCTGTCACCAAGGTGCGCTATGTTGCAGTCACTCTCAGCGGCTGTCTTGCCGGTTTAGGAGGAGCTTATCTAACATTAGTTCACGTCAGATTCTTTGTAGAGGATATGAGTGCAGGAAGAGGTTTTATCGCCCTTGCAGCTTTGATTTTTGGCAGATGGCATCCCGTCAGCACGGCTTTAGCTTGCTTGTTATTCGGTGCTACAGAAGCTTTGCAACTGCGAATTCAAGCCTTTAATCTGAATATTCCCTATCAATTTTTAGTAATGTTGCCTTATGTCATTGCCCTGTTGGCACTAGTCGGATTAGCTGGCAAATCAACCCCTCCCGCCGCCCTCGGTGTTCCTTACATTCCTGAAAGTCGCGAACAATGAGTCGATATCAGTTAATTATTTTTGACTTTGATGGCACTTTAGCAATTACGCATCCAGCTATCATATCCTGCGTTATCAAAACCTTCCAGACATTTAACATCGACCCGCCAGATGAAGAACAGATTCGCTCAGTCATTGGCGTTACGCTTGCCGAGGCTTTCCCGATTTTCCACCCAGCGATCGCGCCCGAAGAAATTCCTAAATGGATTCAAACTTACAGACACTTTTACCAAACAGAAGGTTTATTAAAAATCAATTTATTTTCGGGAGTAAAGCAAGTGATTCAAGCTGCATCCTCCGAAGGTTTGAACTTAGCAATTGTTAGCGTCAAACACACTAAGTTTTTAAAGCTTGCCGTAGAAAAGCTAAAAATTAATACTGACTTCGATCTAGTTATTGGCGATGACGGACAAATGCCAACCAAACCGGATGCAAGATTATTCCACTCAGTCATCCAGCCGATTTATCCAGACATTCAAAGTAACGAAGTTTTAGTATTTGGCGACAGTCATGTAGACTTAATGTTTGCTAAAAATGCTGGATTAGATGCTTGTTGGGCTACTTATGGCTATGGCGATCGCGCAAAATGTTTAGCACTCAACCCAACTTTTGTTGTTAACGAGATTTCCCAACTGATTTCAATCATCAAATCCTAAGCGCAAATCGCTACTTTGTCCCGTACAAGCGATCGCCTGCATCCCCAAGTCCTGGGACAATATAACCGTGTTCATCTAATTTTTCGTCAATTGCAGCCGTATAAATAGGCACGTCCGGGTGTTCGCGGCGTAAGTGTGCAATCCCCTCTGGTGCTGCCAGCAAGCACAAAAACTTGATTGACATCGGGCTAACTTCCTTAATTCTGTCAATCGCCGCGACGGCTGAATTTCCGGTTGCCAACATGGGATCGACAACCAAAATATCTCGCTGTTCAATATCATTCGGAACCTTGAAATAATACTCAATCGCTACATGAGTAGTCGGGTCGCGATATAAACCAATATGTCCGACTCTTGCTGAAGGAATCAGTTCCAAAATTCCATCTAAAATCCCCTGTCCTGCCCGCATAATTGAGACAATTACCATCTTCTTTTCAGCAGCCAGCATCGGTGCCAACATTGGGGCAATAGGCGTCTTAATTTCTTCATATTTTAGCGGTAAATCTCGCGTCACCTCGTAAGCTAACAACATTCCGATTTCTTTGAGGAGATTGCGAAATTTTCCTGTGCTAGTTTCCGTTTTCCGCATCAGGGTTAATTTATGTTGGATCAAGGGATGTTCGATTACAGTGACTTCAGCATTCATTAATAAATTCCTCTCGAAAGATGCACAAAGACAAAGCCTACCTACGCAGGCTTAAAAAATAAGCAAAAATTCCTTTTCACTTGAGTGCAATATATAAAAGAACCTCACCCCCAACCCCTCTCCGTAAACGGAGAGGGGGGAATATTTAACCCCTCTCCGTTTACAAGCAGGAGGGAATATTTAACCCCTCCCTGTTTACGGGGAGGGGCAGGGGTGGGGTTAAACCATACTGCATCCAATAGAGAATTGCTATATTCACCAGGTAATTTCTATTAAAACACGGTTCCATCACTCGCAATTTTAATTGGAGGAACGCCGCCTTCTCGTAATTGTGCGGCAATTTTTCTCCCCGCACTCCAAGTTCCTCCTTGTAAAACTTTTACTAGGGGTAATTCATCAGCAGTCATATTCAGCTTTTGTCGAATCGTTGCCGCAATTTTATCTAACAAACTAACCGTTAAAGCCCTCCATTCTACAATTACCTCAGAACCTACTGGATGACGTTCCTGCAAAACTGCTGAATCTTTGACTTGTAACAATCCAGTATCTAGACATAAACCGCCATTACGATATTCGGGCAAACCTGTAAGTTCCTCTAGTCCAGTGATTTTTAAATCGAGTTCCTGAAGGGGTTCTAAAAGAGAATAAGTTAACCACTGGGAGAGTTTGTGAAACGGCACATAATTGTCGCTTTTCTTATCTCCCGATAAAGCTGAATGAATCCACACATCGCCTAAGTTTACCCCAGCGATCGCAAGTCTCCCCGACCAAATTTCCCCTAACCCCTCCAAAACTGCACTCAACACCTTACTCGCAGCCAGTTGTCCATGATTGCTGCTATCCCACAAATAATTGACTAGATTGCCAAGACGCGGGCTTTCGGTGCCAAAAAACTTAGGATTTTGAGCGAGGACTTGTCCCAAACGCTGTAGCAGCTGAACGCGCCCTTCCACCCCAACCAGCGGATTTTTTTCACTAACTTGGAAACCCTGCACTAAAGCGTCTTCTGTTAACTGTAGGAGTCCATCGGCATCTACCTGTAATGGTAATTTCGAGTGACTAGAGAAAGCACCTTGAAAAAACATTCGGAAGCTAGCCACGGCTAAGCCTTCCGAACGCCGAAACACTTGTCCCGTTTCTGGTTCGCAATACTGCCAATGAGTGCCCGCGCCTGCATCCAGTAAAACGCTAACAATCGCTAAATCAAACTTAACTTTCGCTTTTTCTAAGCGATTCAGTCTCGTTAAAGCTTGTTCAAGTTCCAAAAGACGAGGCACATTTCCGACTTCAAAATGTCGCCAGCGACTGTGAAAAGGAATATCGAGATCGGGATAATCATCGCGCATCACCCCGATAACGTAATCAGCGCATTTGTCTAACTGCGTTAAATCAACTCGAAAGTAACGCAGTTTGTCTTCACAGCCTAAAAGAAAGAGGCGATCGCATCTTTCCCGAATTGCCACCGGACTCCTCAAATATGCGATCGCTTCCGATTCAGAATTGCTCATAAACAATAAAAACGCAAAGATTAACTTTGCGTACCTTTGCGTAAACCTTTGCGTTAAAAAACCTAATCCCCTAAACCCCGTCCCTTAATTTCTGCCAGAGTTGTCGCAGTGGGCACCTCTCCCGGCGTGTAGTAACCAGCGGCTTGCTTGGCAGCAATTTCCACCCACGCATCTTCTGGAATCCAATCATCGGGAATCGGGATGCGTTGGATTACCTCGATACCAGAATTTGTAATCGCGTTGTATTTCATATCACTCATCGACACCAAGCGGTCAATTCGCGTAATTCCTAGCCAATGCAACACATCCGGCATCAGTTCTTGAAACCGCATATCTTGAAGTCCCGCCACGCATTCAGTCCGGGCAAAATAGGCATCTGCGCGATCGCCTCCTTCCTGACGCTTCCGGGCATTGTAAACTAAAAATTTAGTTACTTCGCCCAAGGCACGACCTTCTTTGCGGAAATAGACAATCACCCCTGCGCCGCCTGCTTGTGCTGTCTGGACGCAGACTTCAATGCCATGCACCAGATAAGGGCGACAAGTGCAAATATCGGAACCAAACACATCTGAACCGTTGCATTCATCATGTACCCGCACGGCAAGCAGTCGGTTGGGATCTGTAATTGCGGCGACATCGCCAATCAGATAAATCGTCGTGCCGCCAATCGGTGGTAAGAATACGTGTAAATCTGGGCGCGTTACCAATTCTGGGAACATCCCGCCTGTTTGCTGGAAGAGAATGCGACGTAAATCGCTTTCTTCAATGTTGAGTCGCTTGGCAATCCCTGGTAAATACCAGACTGGATCGATTGCGACCTTTGTGACGACTAAATTACCGTTATTTTTGATAATTTGACCGTCAACTTGCAAGCGCCCTTTTGCCACAGAATCTTGCAATTCCGGCATATTAATATGAGCTTTGGTGACAGCAATGGTGGGACGAATATCGTACCCCTCTTCATAAAATGAAGGGAAAACTTCACCCACAATTGCTCCAAATGGATCGAGTGAGACAATTTTGTTCGCATCTGCCCAACTGGGATATGGCCCAATGTGGACAACCGGAGAGGTATTGGTTAAATCGGCGCGGTGATTTGCCTGGAGTGCGCCAGATGCGATCGCAAGTGCCCGATAAACGGCATAAGATCCCGAATGCGTGCCAATTGCATTCCGTTGATTTGGGTTCGCTAATGTCCCAATAATGGGTCCTCGTTTAATCGGATCGCTTTCTCCCCAATGAACGGAAACGGATTTTTTACCCGATTTACCAGGATGGGATGTTAAAACAATATGCTTATGCGAAGATACTTTTTTTGGGTTTTCCATAAATAGCTCACAAGATGCACTCAAGATGTCGTCTAGGGCAATCTACGCAGGGAATTGGAAATAAGCTCTCATCATACCAAGGGGATTTTGGCTCTCGGAGTATCCTGCACAGCCAAATCTGTTTGTGGTTGCTACCCTTTCATTTAGTATTATTTGCTACAAACTTATACAATTTCCAGATTTTTAAATTAACTTAATAGAAATCTAATCCTATCGCTATACTTCCATGAATTCATCTATAAAAACGTTTGTGCTTAACTTTTTTCCCCTGAGTTTTTTAGAGGATTTTTAGCCCCAGTTAGGCTGTATGAGTAAGTTCGCTCGGCGCGATCGCGGCAGACGATCCCCGCACTACAATACAACGCCCATACAGAGAAATCATGCTTAACCGAGAATCACTATATTGTCAAGAATATTCACGAAAAAACCGCTAGAGAAAACTCCCCAGCGGTTGCGGCTTAGCTTTATTGATAATACAAACTTTACCGAGCATCAAAAAAGCGCAAAGGACCATAACCTAAAAATTGCTTTTCGGGTTTATCGCCTGTAGGAAACGCTGACACGCCAAAGTTATAAATCCCAGAAACACTAGGATTTTCAAAGGGTCCAATGGCAACCGTTACAGTTTGACCGGGTTGAATTGGGGGATCGAATACTAGGTCAACTTCCTGAGTTTTTTTGTCAACTTTTACTTCGCCCAACTTACAATTCTCTTTGGGTTCCTCATTGAGAAACGCTTTAGTTCTGGCAGAATCGAATTCAACTAAATTGCCACCATTTTGACGAATTGTTACTCGATTTAAAGATTGAGACGCCGTTTTTGGTAAGTTAAAAGTGAAGTAATAGCTTGCGCCTCTGAACCGGACGCTGGCTTGACTTGTTCTGGTATTACTTAATTGAAAAGGAACACCAAAAGAACTTCTGCCATTTGAGAATTGAATCGCCTGCGCTGATGGATTGTTTACTCCAGAAGCGCCGACGCCAAAGGTAAGAGTGCCTGCAATTAATGCCAGAGACAATTGCTTAAGACGCTTCATTGTTGTGACCTCCTAGGGTTGCGAGTGTCTGGTAGATGCGATTCAGGAACTTGGAAAGCTGTTCTAAAGGGAGAGCCATTTAGGGCAAAGCGATCGCGTATATCATCTTCAACAATTATTCATGAAAATGATAAGCAACAATGCTACCTAAGAAGGATGCTTTATCTTTCTTACCTTTTTTATAGCAAAGAATTTTAAAAGTAGCTCCGCCTTGAACATATAATTTTAAACCTTCATTTAAGATTTGAGCGATCGCTCCTAATAATTCCCTTCAGATTTGTGCAGTTCTCATTCGCCGCTTCTAAGTTTACAGAATGTCAATAACTGCATCAAATCAGCTAAAAATCGGAAAATAATAGATAAAATCAAGCTACAGATTAATTTTTAAAGCGCGGTTGAGCAAAGCTGAGAACAACCGAGTTTTAACCTAACTACAAAAGATTTTGAAAAACTAGGGAGTTTTTCACAGGTTGTCTTTGCCGACTCAGCGCTTTCACCAGCGTGTATACAGGTGTGCGGAGGAACTATGTTTAAGCTATTCCGGGCTTTAGGACTTGGTATAGGCATCTGGGGTGTCGCTTTGCTATTGTGCAATCGTGCCGTTGCTATAGAAGCGATCGCCACAGAAATTGCCAATACCGAACCTAATACCACTTCCTTAGAAACAATTGCCTCATCTACCCCAGAAACCCAGGAGTCACCAGGAGCAAACAGCACCGAGCTTTCACCAATAGATGTCAGCATAGATGTCAGCTCAGTTGCCGTTCTATCTGAGCCGACTCGTGCCGCTACCGATACAAATTTACCGGAAGCGCCAGTTATTGAATCAGTTATTGAAACAGAGTTAAGCGAAAAAGCGACAACAATAGCGCAAACCCCCGACGACTTGGAGCCAACCAGCCTAGATGAGCTAGAAGCTGACTCGATGGAGCAAGTCACTTCCGTCACTCAACTTTCCGATGTGCAGCCGACAGACTGGGCATTCCAGGCGCTGGAATCCCTAGTCGAGCGCTATGGTTGCATTGCAGGTTATCCCGATAGCACCTTTAGAGGCAACCGCGCACTCAGTCGCTATGAATTTGCCGCCGGGTTAAATGCCTGTCTCAATCGAATCAATCAACTCATTCAAACCTCAACTGGCGAACTTGCCAGCCAAGAAGATTTAGCGACGCTGCAACGATTACAAACCGAATTTGCACCAGAACTTGCAACCTTGTTAACTCGTGTCGGTAACTTAGAGGCATCTGTTACTCAGTTAGAAGAACAACGCTTTTCCACGACAACTCGACTCCGGGGAGAAATCCTGTTTGCCGTCAGTGGAGTTGGTGGCGGCGAAATCAACAACCAGGATGTCGATGCGAATGTTGTCCTCAGCAACCGAGTTGAATTGAATTTAGATACCAGTTTCTCTGGTCAAGACTTGTTGAGAACCCGATTAGCGGCTCAAAATACGCCTAACTTTGCAGAAGTCACGGGAACCAACTTTGCCAAACTCTCATTCACCGGAAACAACGAGAATGACATTCAACTTGGCGCACTGTTCTATCGGTATCCGGTGACAGAGCAAGCGATCGTTTACTTTGGACTGATCGGGATTGGCTTTGGTGATTTTACGCCTACCCTCAATCCCTATGTCAACAATTCTCTTCTTGCTGCCGTTTCTAACTTTGCCGGAGAATCGCAGCTATTTGGGCTGAATGGAGGCACGGGGTTTGGTTTAGAATATCGCATTAGTCGAGCGGTGCGGCTGTCTTTGGGATATCTCGCATCGAACACCAATCAAGCGGAAACGGGTCTATTTGGGGGTCGTTACGGCGCGATCGCTCAAGTCACTTTATATCCTACAGACAGTCTGAGTGTGGGTTTGACTTATATTCATTCTTATAACATCGTCACTGGCAAAGGCAGTCGTAACGCCGAAGACCCCTTTAATGGTGCGGCTCTTTCTACCAATGCTTATGGATTACAAGCCTCTTATCAAGTCTCCCCTAACTTCAACATTTCTGGCTGGACAGGGTTAATTAATGCTCGTGCCGAATCCGAGCCACATAAAGGCAGCGATGCCAAAATCTTTACGTGGGCTTTAAGCTTTGCTTTGCCCGATGTCGGTGGACTCGGTAATCTGCTCGGATTCGTGATTGGTCAACCGCCTAAAGCAATTGAAAATGATGTTGTTGGGCGCGAAGATCCCGATACCTCTTTACATTTAGAAGCCTTTTACCGCTATCAACTCACTGATAATATTGCGATTACCCCAGGATTTTTTGTAATTACAAATCCCGAACACAATGCTAACAACGATCTAATTTATGTCGGCACCGTCCGCACCAGTTTTGTGTTTTAAGAAAGTATTTTAATCCGGTTATCATTCTGAGCATTACCGAAGCGCGATCGCTTGTTAGCGTAGCGGTGCATAGCACAGGCAAGCTCTGTAGAGTCTTCGCAGATGTAGGGGCATAGCAAAGAGTCAGGGAAACAATCCCCTGGCTCTTTGACCGAGTCAAACAAAAATTTTTTCTGATTGCAAAATGAACCTTTAGTGTTGCCTAACGCCCAACCGCAAGCGGTTGCCGTCTAAAAACAGCATCCCCCGTCTGCACATCAAACCAGTGGATATTCTGAAGTGGCAATGCCAGTGTTATATCTTCGCCACTCCAGCGCCGATCCGTCGGTAACAAGGTACGAATTGTCGTGGGTTCGCCAGCAGAACCCTCAACCCGTACGCTTACTAAGTTGTTCATCCCCAAGTTTTCTACCAAAAACACCCGACCCCGAACGGTGTTTCTATCTTCAGGTTGTGCAATGCGAACATTTTCCGGACGAATCCCCAACACAATCTGCGGCGGCACGGTTGGAACTTCCGGCAGCGGGATTCTAAAATTACCTAGCATGGCGGAATTTCCCTGGCAAGGCAGCGTTAACAAATTCATTTGGGGACTGCCCACAAACCCAGCCACAAATAGATTTGCCGGATTATTATAAATACGTTCGGGGGGGTCAAGTTGCTGCACATCGCCCTTGTTGAGAACAGCGACTTTACTAGAAAGCGTCATCGCTTCTGTCTGGTCGTGGGTGACGTAAACAACCGGAACGTGTTGAGATTCAAATAGTTGCTTAATTTCAGCCCTAACGTTTTCCCGCAACAGCGCATCCAAGTTACTTAGGGGTTCATCTAATAAAAAGACATGAGGACGGCGTACCAAAGCCCTTGCTAGGGCGACCCGCTGCCGTTGTCCGCCAGACATTTGACCCGGTTTGCGGCTCATTAATTCGTCTAATCCCAATACTCTTGAAGCTTCTGCCACCCGTTGTTTAATTTCTTCCGGGGGTGTTTTTTGCAGTTTGAGACCAGAACCGATATTCTCGTAAACCGTCATGTGAGGATAAAGGGCATAGCTTTGAAATACCATTGCAATGTCGCGATCGCCCGGTCGCAAGTTTGTAACATCTTTATCCCCGATGGAGACCCGACCGCGTGTGGGTTCCTCTAGACCTGCAATCAACCGCAGAATGGTAGATTTACCGCATCCAGAAGGTCCAAGTAACGTGAGAAACTCACCATCTTCTACGCTCAAGCTAACGTCTTTGACCGGGATGACTTTGGGATTATAGGTTTTATTTAAGTTTCGGAGTTCGAGTCTAGCCATGATTTTAAACAGGTTGAAGGTTGAAAGTTGCAGAAAGTTGAAGGTTGAAAGTTTTTTTACCTCGGTTTCTGGCTCAGTCTGAGAAAAGGGATGATTTTTAAGGTTGAGTGATTCATTCATCACTCAAAACTCAAAATTCATCCCTTTATCCTTTAACAGCACCCGCTGTTAAACCTTGGACAATCTTGCGCTGGAAGAACAACACCAGTAAAACTAGGGGCAAAGTTCCCAAGACCGTTGCCGCAGCAATTGGCCCGTATGGAATTTCAAATAGGGACGCACCGCCTAATTGAGCAGCCCCAACCGGAATCGTCTTCATATCTTCACGAGTAATAAAGGTGAGGGCGAAGATAAACTCGTTCCAAGCAAAAATAAAGGTGAGAATTCCAGTCGTGACCAAAGCTGGAACCGTCATCGGCAGTAAGATTTGCGTCAGCATTTGGAACGTATTATAGCCATCGACTTTAGCAGCATCTTCCAAATCTTTTGGCAATTGCTCGAAAAAGCTTCGCAGCACTAAAATCGTCAACGGTAAATTGATAGCAGTATAAGGAACTATCAGCGCCAAATAGTTGTTACCCAAGCGAAATGCCTGGACAATTTCTAACAGTCCCAAGAACAACAAAATTCCAGGGAATAAAGTAATGATTAGGACACCAGCAAGGATAACTTTGCCGCCCCGAAGATGCAATCGTGCCAGAGCGTAAGCAGCGGGTGCCCCAATGGCTAAAGCTAGAGCAGTGGAAGTAATCGAGACGAAGGCACTATTTAAGATGTAGCGCCAAAACGGACGACGAACGAATAACTCAATGTAGTGAGCAAGGGTGTATCGAGTGGGAAAATAGACCGTGGGAACGGCGGCAATATCCTCATTGACTTTGAATGAAGTCAGCAGTTGCCATAAAACTGGCGCTAGGCAGAAGATTACTACCAGGGCAACTGCCAGGGGCATTAAGATTTTTTTCCAGGAAAACTTTTTCCCCTTGGTTGGGGTTGGAGCGGTTGGGCGTTCTTGGGGAATGACAGTCATAACTTAAGCGGCTCCTGAAGTTTTGGCACGAGAGCGACTGAGCAAGAAACTAGCGATCGCTACTGCTACAATCAGCAACGTAAAGGTCACTACCACCAGCGCCGCACCATAACCAAAGTCTAAGTAGCGCATCACGGTGGAGTAGATGTACAGCGAGACCACTTCCGTCGAACCTCCAGGCCCGCCACCTGTCATCACCGCAATCAAGTCGAAAATCCCGAAAGATTGGGCAAATCGAAATAGCAGTGCAATCAAGATTTGCGGCATCAGCAACGGTAGCGTAATTCTAGTGAAGTTTTGCCAAGGGGTTGCTCCATCAATCGAATGGGCTTCGTAGAGGTCAGGCGAAATCGACTGCAACCCAGCCAAGAGCAGAATGCTGATAAACGGCGTGGTTTTCCAAACATCGGCAAAGATCACCGCCATCAATGCCAGCGTTGGATCTCCCAGCCAGTTAATCCCACCTTCTATGAGACCGACTCGCCGAAGAATGTCGTTGACAACGCCAAACTGGTCGTTAAAAATCCAACCCCAGGCAAGACCGATCAGAGCAGTCGGTAATGCCCACGGTAAGATAGCTGTCGTTCGCACCAAGCTTCTTCCCCGAAATTTCTGAGTCAGAACCAGAGCGATTCCCAGCCCTAGTAATAGCTCGATAATGACGGCTGAGGTAGTGAAGACTGTTGTTGTCCAGAAACTCTGCCAGAAACGACCATCCCCCGCCATCCGCCCGTAATTATCCAGACCCACGAAGACAGGTTGCAACTCGGTTCCTAGGTTCTTCGTAAACAAACTCAACCAGAATGCCCGGACAATCGGGTAGCCATAGACCAATAACAGGACAAGCAAGGCAGGCAGTAGTAAGATCCAGCCCGTGCGTTGTTCCCGACCTCGGATTGTATTCAGGTTCATCATGAAGTCAAAGGTAAAAATTCAAAAGACTAACTCTTAAAAAAGTCAAAAGTCCAAGGTGAAAAGGCAAAAGAAACCGCAAATATTGTTTTGATTTACTTTTGCCTTTTACAGGGTTGCCTGGTTATGCCGACGGTTTCGCTTGACCCGCGTTGAGGAGTCGGCGCGTTTCATTCGCGGCAGATTGCATTGCTTTTTCCGGACTCGTTCGGTTGGTGAGTGCGGCACTGAGGTAGCGTTGCAAAATATCAGAGGCTTGGGCATATTGTGCAATCGGCGGACGTAAGACGGCTTTTTGCACCACCTCTAAAATCTGCGGGTAGTGGGGGTATTTAGCGACAATCTGTGGGTCTGTAAATAATTCCCGTCGGCTGGGCAGATAGCCCTCTTTCAATATGAATTGCCGCTGTGTTTCTTCACTGGTAAAGTATTGAATCGCTTTCCAGGCTTCCTCTGGATGTCGAGAGGATTTAGAAATTCCAAAACCCCACCCGCCTAGGCAAGCCGCCCCACTTTGACCGGCGGCGTGAACCATCGGTTTAATCCCGATTTTTCCCTTGATGGGCGAAGTCTCTTCATTCGCTAAGGGCCAGACATAAGGCCAACTTCTTAAAAACGCTGCCTGACCGTTCTGGAAGAAGCGTCGGGTATCTTCTTCGTGGTAGGTTGTCACCCCAGGCGGGGCAATCCCCTCCTGAACGGTGCTACGCAAAAACTCGATGGCTCTTAAGGATTCCGGTCGATCTAACCCAACTTCTAACGTGTCGGGATTCACCCAGAAGCCACCAGCGCCTTCGAGAACCTCCATAAACATTGCCACCGCTCCTTCGTATTGGCGACCTTGCCAGAGGTAGCCCCATGTTACCTTTCCTGTCTTCTGCAAGGTTTTGGAAGCTGCCATCAAATCTTGAAAAGTTTCTGGTGGCTGCAATCCGGCTTCTGCTAGCAAGTCTTTCCGGTAGTAGAGCATCCCCGCATCAGAACGAATTGGCAGTCGGTACAGCTTGCCTTCGTAACGTCCCCCTTCGACATCATTGGGTGAAAATGCTGCCAATTGGTCTTGGGAAATCCGGTTGCTGAGGTCTAGCAGCCAACCCGCCGCCGCAAATTTTGGCGTCCAGATGATATCCATGACCACCAGGTCATAAGGAGATTCTCCCAAGATGAAAGCAGAGGTATAGAGGTCTTCAACCAAGTTTGTAGCGTTAGGACCTTCAACGATGTTGATGCGAATGCCTGGATTCTCTGCCTCGAAGTCTTTGATCATCCGCTGCAAGGGTGGGGCATCAGGGGCAGGCAGCAACAGGTTGAGCGTGACTGGCTGCTGAGCCATCACGAACCAGCTAAACAATACGATGCCCAAGAAAAGAAGAATAGATATCCCAAAGCGACGCAAAGAGCGGAGGTTTGGTAGGAATTTTCGCAGTTTGTTTACCGATTGGCGATATAACATTGTTGCTTTATCAAGCAAAGGTTTAATAGTTGATTAGGAAACAAATAAAGACAATTAAATTTTCTCAACCGGCTTATTTGATGGCTAGCTTACTCACTTTGCTTAAAATTGCTTAATACTCTGATAAGAAGCCCGAAAAAAATAGCTCGTGCTACAGATAAAGTTTCAGCTCGTCATCAATGCAGACGATTCGTTTGAGAAAGGCAAAGTTTGCAGAAACGTATCCTAGGCTGAACTGAGATCGTCTCTGGTTCTGTTAGGAGTACAAACTGTTTATTTCCGATAGATAAAAATGCTTTGATATCAGTAAATTAATTTCTTATTAATGAGAGATCAACCTTCCAAAGAGATAGCAAGCTATAAACAAAAAACTTTCCTGGGGGGTTTGAGTTGCAGACCTAAAAGTGGTAAAATCCTCGTTAATATAAGATTAAGTTTTATTAAATTTAAAAAAAGTTTGATTAACCTTGGAAGGGTTAAGACTAGCGATCGCTACGAAAAACTCTAAGGGTTAAGACTAGCGATCGCTGCGAAAAACTACCCAATTGTACAAACCACTATTTCTATTTATATTCATCTATTAGAATTAGCAGTTATCGGTTTGAAGTGCTTGCCGCCAGCTTTGCAACCACATTCGCCAATTCATCTGGCTCAACTGGCTTCGCCAAATGCATCTGAAAGCCTGCCGAGAGAGCCTGCGTGCGGTCTTCTTCCCTCGCATAGGCAGTCAGCGCGATCGCCGGAGTCTCTCCTCCTTGGGTGGCATCCAGTTTCCGCACTTTCCCAAGCAAAGAATAGCCATCCTCGTCGGGCATCCCAATGTCACTCACCAGAACATCCGGTCTGACTTGAGGGATTCGCTCAAATGCTTCTTGTGCCGATGCCGCTGCGATCGCTTCAGCGCCATATTGTTCCAGCATGAAGGTCAGAAATTCCCGCGTGTCAGTATCATCGTCCACAACCAGTACTCGCACGCCATCGAGTAAAGCGCTGCCGACGGAGGATTCAGAACCCAATAAAACATCTTCTTCCATTGTTAGTTTTTTCGCCTCACTCTTGATAAGTGGCAATATTACTGTGAAAGTTGCTCCCTGTCCTTCGCCCGGACTTTCTGCGTAGACAGTCCCACCGTGCAGTTCTACTAAATGATGCACGATT
Organism: Coleofasciculus sp. FACHB-542; assembly: GCF_014695825.1. Classification (NCBI taxonomy): domain Bacteria; kingdom Bacillati; phylum Cyanobacteriota; class Cyanophyceae; order Coleofasciculales; family Coleofasciculaceae; genus Coleofasciculus; species Coleofasciculus sp. FACHB-542. The sequence continues at coordinate 100,831 of NZ_JACJPB010000021.1, forward strand.
GCCAAACCGAGTCCCAGTCCACCGTGCTTCCGAGTCGTTGAGCCATCCGCTTGTCGGAAGTAATCAAAGACATGGGGCAAAAAGTCAGCACGGATGCCCTTCCCGGTGTCGAGGACTTGAATTTGGGCATAGTTGCGATAAGTCCTGAGTCCTTCATTTGTCATGAGTTCGCGTTCGTTGGCGAATGACTTTTGACCGCTGACCATTGACAGTCTTATCTCAACACGACCGCCTTCCGGCGTAAACTTAATCGCGTTTGAGAGCAAATTCCAAACAACTTGTTGTATGCGGCTGGAATCGCCCGAAACCAGCCCTACAGATGGATCGAGGAAAGACTGAAGCTGAATCGATTTCGCGTCAGCCGCCAGACGCACCGTGTCGATAGCTGCCTCAAGGGTAGAGACTAGGTTGATTGGGGAGATATTTAGACCGACTTTTCCGCGGATGATCCGCGAGACATCCAGCAAATCATCAATGAGCTGTGTCTGCAACTTAGCATTGCGCTCGATAGTTTCAATCGCACGAGTGGTGGTAGCTTGGTCAAACTTTCGCGTGCGGAGTAGTTGCGTCCAACCGAGGATTGGGTTGAGCGGCGATCGCAACTCGTGAGAAAGTATCGCCAAGAACTCATCTTTCATGCGATTCGCTTGCTGAGATTCTTGGTAAAGCTGTGCATTGTCAATCGCCGCCGATGCCATCTGAGCCATTTGTACCAGGATGGCTTCATCCTCTTCGGTGAATTCCCCCTCGTATTTGTCGGAAAGCTGAATTAAACCGATATTTTTTCCATTACGACCAATCAGCGGGACAGCCAGCCAACCCCGCATGGGTGGGTGTTTATCCGCCGCCTTCCCAAAACCCCGCCAAGCTGGATGTGCTTCTAGTTCGGCTTGCGTCATCCGCATCGGGCGCTTCATGCTACAGACCAGTGCATAGATGCCAGAACCATCGGTTGTTTCACTGTAATCTCGCCACTGCGCGTACTTATCTGACAGAGAAACTGAGTTAATCGCCTGTTCCCAGTTCTCGCCTACCGTGATGCTAGTGACTGACTGATGTGTCCCGATAATTTCGCGGGACTGTGCGGTAATCAGCGATAGCATTTCGTCGAGAGATAGGGTTGAGTTGATGGAAACGGATGCCTCTGCGAGGCGTTGCAAACGGCTGGTATATTGCCGTTGACGGGTCAACATTTGGGCGCGTTCTAATGCGATCGCTACCTGATCGCAAACAACCTTCATCAATTCAATTTCATCCGTCTCGAAACGGATGCGGTTGCGGGTGCCAAAAGAAAGGGTTCCCATGAGCTGACCGTGGGCGAGTAACGGGTGACAAGTATAAGCTGTCATTCCCAGCGATCGCGCCATTTCTATTTTCGGGTCTGTGGATTGCTGAACGTTCTCTGCGACGAAGTGGTGACGCTCTAAAGCGACACGTCCACACACAGTTTCACCCAAATCCAACCACTCTCTTTCTTGAGAAACTTGCTCGGAAACTCCACCACAACAGTTTAAATGCAGAAGTTGTTTTTCCCGATCGACCAAGTAGTTGAAATAAACTTCAAGCCCTAGATGAGAAGAAAGTTCTTGAAATAGGTTTTCGATCAGTTCTTGCGGTCGATCGTTCAACAGTAACTTGCTTGCCGTTTCCGATAGAAGCTTGAGCCGCTCGTGGCTTTTGTGTAGGTCTTGTTCCGCAGCTTTGCGATCGCTGCGTTCCTGGCTTTCTCGCAAAGCTCGCATGACTGATGGCACCAGTCGCTCTAGCCGTTGCTTCACCACGTAGTCTGTCGCACCGTTTTTCAGAGTGTCAATCGCCAATTCCTCGCCAATCGTCGCCGAGACAAAAATAAATGGCACATCGCAGCAAAGGGAGCGAGCGATTTTCAGCGCTGAGATGCCATCAAACGACGGCAGTGAGTAATCTGAGAGAATCAAGTCAAAAGAGTCTGTTTCTAGTGCTGTAACAAAGTCAGTGCGCGTCTCTACTTGCACCAACTCGCAGTCAATCCCACCATTGCTTAAATTCGCATAGATGAGTTCTGTATCTAGCAGACTGTCTTCGAGTAGGAGGATACGCAGTACTTTCACAGGACTCAAACCTTTTTTTGATTATTCAGCGCAACCGTGGAAATCAACATTACTGCTTAAAGCTGAAAACTGAAAATGAAAGTTTTGATTTTGAGTGATTAGATTTTTTTTTGATTCCAAATTTAAAACTCATAATTTAAAAAATTTTCGTTTATAATCCCTTGTTTTCATGAATAAACTCCATCGTGAATGCTTAATTTCTTCTACCTGCTTAGACAGTACAGGCAATGGGTAAAGAACCAGGTGGTGGCTGATTGACGATTGCCCAAAAAAGCCCGATTTCCTTGATGGCGTTCACAAATTCATGAAAATCAACGGGCTTCACAACATAAGCATTCACCCCTAAATCGTAACTCCTAATCAGATCTTGCTCCTCCCGTGAAGAAGTCAGCATGACGATTGGGATTACTTTCATCGTAGGGTCAGACTTCAACTGTGCTAGCACTTCCAGCCCATCCACTTTGGGTAATTTTAGATCTAGCAGTACCACGACCGGATTCCCTTCAATCCGCAGCTTAAAAATCCCCCGTCGATAGAGATAATCTAGCGCTTCTTCCCCGTCGCGCACGACCACCACTTCATTCGCTAGATGGTTTTCCTCTAGCGCTGCGAGTGTTAACTCAACATCGTTGGGACTATCTTCAACTAGCAAAATTCGTTTCAATTCTTTCATTCATCCCCCTGTATCAATTAAAAATTAAAAAATTTATTCTTCTTAATTTTTAATTTTGCATTTTTAATTTTCATGTTTTTCCTGCCAATTTTGGCAATGAGAAGTAGAAAGTTGCTCCACCCTCTACCGCACCCTCTGCCCAGGTTCGACCGCCATGACGATGGATAATTCGCTGGACGTTCGCCAATCCAATGCCAGTCCCCTCGAACTCTTGTTGGCTGTGCAGGCGCTGAAATACGCCAAAAAGTTTGTGTACGTACTGCATATCGAATCCTACGCCATTATCACGAATAAAAAAGACAACCTCAGACTCATTGTCAGTGCTGCCAATTTCTATTTCGGCATGGGTGCGTGTCTGCGTGTACTTAATAGCATTCGCCATCAGATTCTGGAGTACCAGCCGTAACATGGAAGGGTCGCCTTGGACTTCAGGTAAGTTTTCAAGTTGCCAAGTTACCGCCCGGTTATTGATTTCCGGCTCTAGATCGCGTTGGACTTCTCGAACCAGCCGATCCATATTAATCGATGCATAGCGCATCTCAGTGCGCCCCATGCGGGAAAAGGCGAGCAGTTCATCGACGAGAACTCCGGCTTGTTTAGTGGTCTGGGCAATCGTTTTGAGATAACGCAGACTGGTTTCATCGAGGGTTGTTGACCCTAGCCGTTTTAGGAGCAAGTCCACGAAACCGCTAATATGGCGAAGTGGTGCCCGCAAGTCATGGGAAACCGAGTAGGAGAAAGATTCAAGTTCTTTATTAGCAGCTTCTAGTTGAGCAGTCCGTTCTTGGACCCGTTTTTCTAACTTTTCATTGAGTTGTCGAATCGATGCTTCAGCTTCTTTGCGATCGCTAATGTCGATACACGAGCCGATATAACCCAGAAAACTGCCATCCGGTGTAAATCGGGGAATCCCAATCTCTAGAAGCCATCGGTACTCCCCATCAAAGCGTCTGAGACGATATTCCATTTTGAAATCTTGACGAGCATCAAAGGCATTTACATAAGTATCTAAAAACTGGAGATCGTCGGGATGGACTCCTTCTATCCAACCGTTGCCCATCTCTTGTTCCAAAGTCCTGCCAGTAAAGTTTAGCCAAGGTTTATTGAAGTAGTAATAGAGCTTGTCTAAACCAGACATCCAAATCAAGACGGGAGCCGTATCTGCCATTAGGCGAAAGCGTTCCTCACTTTCGATTAATGCGGCTTCAGCGTGCTTGCGATCGCTAATATTGCGGAAGTATAGCGATAGTCCTCCGGTTTCCGTAGGGTAAGCGCGGACGACAAACCAAGCGTCGAATGGTGGGTAATAGTCTTCCAGTTCCAGAGGCACTTGCTCGGCAATTACCCGCCGGTACATCTGATCGAAGCGGGTGTTGACAACTTCTGGCAACTCTTCCCAGAAGTTCTTGCCCAGAAGTTCTTCCGGGGAACGACCCAAAGTTCTGGCTCCCTCGCGGTTGACGTAGGTGAAACGCCACTCGCGGTCGAAGGCGAGAAAGCCGTCGGTGATGCTTTCGAGAATATTGGAGACTTGCTCTCTAGCGGCTTCTGCTTCCGCACGGGCGATTTGCTCTAAGGATAAAAGCACAGCGCGTTCTGCCTCTACTTGTTTGCGATCGCTAATGTCCAGTAAAAAGGCGACACCCTCTTGCTGAGAGTCGTTAAGCAAGGCAATCCCCAGAACGATCGGCACTCGCTTGCCGTCCCGTTGGACGTACTCTTTCTCGTAAATATTGGAAACTCCCGTTGCTAGAACCTCTGCGATCGCTCGCTCATCTACGTGTTGGTACTCTGGGGGCGTTAGGTTTTTCCAACTGATTTTTCCCAATTCGGTAAATTCTTCGCGGGTGTAGCCAACCAAGCGGAGGTAAGCGTCATTGGCTTCAGTGATGAAACCATCCAAATTCCAGAAGGCAACGCCGCTCAGGTTGGAGTCGAAGAGTCTGCGGAAGCGCTCTTCCGAGCGACGCAACGCTTCCTCAGATGCTTTGCGATCGCTGATATCGCTAACTAAGCCGACAAATCCTTCAACTTGCCCAAGACTGTCAAACTGGGGAATGTAAGTGGCACTGATGTAGCGGATGCCACCATCTTGATAAGGGATTTCGGTTTCGTAAGTAACTTGTTTTCCTGACAAGACTGCTTCGATATACGGACGAGTCGCTTCATAAGCGGCTTCGCCCAGAACCTCCCGAACTTGCTTTCCATTCACTTGCGTGCCATAATCCCCGAACCATTCTTCATAGGCTTTGTTGTGAAAGCAATAGCGCTGTTCTGAATTGATATAGGCAATCAGGACTGGCAAGGCATTTGTAATCAGGCGGAGTTCATTTTCTTTTTTTTCCAGCGTCTCCTGCGCTTGCTTGCGCTCGGTGATGTCCCGGTAATAAATGCTCAGCCCGTCTTCGGAAGGATAAGCATGGATCTCTAACCAGATGCTTAACGGCTCGTAGAACACCTCGAAATGGACAGCCACCTGCTCGGTAATTGCCCGTCGATATTCTCGCTCAACTTTCGTCCCTACTGACCAAGGCCATTGCTCCCAGTGAGTTTTTCCAACGATTTCCTCCAGCTTTTGCCCGTTGAGCCTCGCTGTTTCATGGTTTACATAGGTGATCCGCCACTGGCGATCCAAAGCGACAAACGCATCAGTGATGCTCTCTAGGACGTTCGTAACGCGACGGGTGGACTCCTGTAGCACCAACTCTGCTTGCTTGCGATCGCTGACATCGGTAATCATGGCAAGCGTGCCGAGGAATTCCCCCATGTCGCTGAAAATTGGACTGGTACATACAATTGCCCAGAGATCCGAGCCGTCTTTGCGGCGGAACTGCAAGTCATATTGAGCGGTGACGTCTGGGTTGGGTTGTAGTATTTTTTGCAGTGCTTCCTGGCGCGACGCTTCATCCACAAAGTCGAAAATGGATCGTTCCAGGATTTCTTCCACCCTGTATCCCAGCATTTGCGCCATTCGCTGGTTGACGTAGTCTGTCCGTCCTTGGGTATCGATTGTCCAGATGCCTTCGTTGGCAGTATCGATGAGGCGACGATAGCGCTTCTCACTTGCTTGTAGCTTCAGCAGACTCGTCTCTAGCCGCTGTTTTGCAGTGTGTAGTTCTGAGTTCAGCGAGCTGATCAAGAACGTCACCAGAATAAATACACCCAGTCGCACTACAAGGCTCGTGCTGGTGACGTTTACAGAATAGAGCGGCCCTAAGAAGAGGAAATTGGTAACTAAAGCCGATAAAATTGCAGCTAGCAGCCCCGTAGCCATGCCACCATACCAGGCACTAATCGACACTGCTGCATAAAAGAAAGGGAAAATGAGCGGTCCCATCAGCGGCTGTAACAGGAGTGTCAGTAGCAGTGCTACCACCACACTCAAGACAGCCACGCCATAGCTCAGCAGTTGGGAGCGTGTTACTTTCAGCATGAACCTTTCAAAATTGAAATCCAAAGCGCACCTTCATCAAGGCTTTTTTTACCCTAAGATAGATGACAATTTTTTGGTATTCACCTTATGGATTATTTATTGAGTTGTTAGGATTCCCAATGATTAGCAGCGATCGCGCTCAAAATCGCAACTCGCCACTTTTTCCCGGTATCTTTGGGTTTTAGTGTCTAAATTCACGCCAATCTCGTTCATTCAACGCGATCGCTCTGGAAATTTATTCATAAAATTTAAATTAAACTCAGTTGATAAAAACGACATGAAAACAAAAAAATACTTGGCGCATAGAGTTCGCATCTGAACAAACTTATGCAAACCCTCCGCGAAAGTTAGTCTGCTTTCATCGAACTAATCTGGGATCTGCCCAAGTAATACGCACTATTCCCCATTCCCTTTTCCGCAATGACTACTGACGACATCGCTGAAGAATATGTCAATTTGATGGCAAAATTAATTGATTTGCCACTGGCTCCAGAACACCATCCAGGTGTGGTGGAGAATCTGAGTAAAATTGCCGCGATCGCGCAACTCGTCAACGAGTTTCCTCTGCCCGATGAAATCGAAGCCGCACCCGTGTTTCAACCATGAGCCAAGCCTATCCTGACGCTACTCAAATTGCCTATGCCGTGCGGAATTCTGAAGTTTCAGCAAAAGCCGTCGTTGCTGCTACCTTGGCGAGAATTGCCGACCAGAATCAGACGCTGAACTGTTTTACGGCTGTTACGGCTGAGACGGCAATTGCAGACGCCGAAACCATCGATCGCGCGATCGCTCAAGGCGACGATCCGGGTGTTTTAGCAGGGGTACCTTTCGCCGTTAAAAATCTCTTCGATATCGCCGGTTTAACCACCCTCGCAGGCGCAAAAATTAACGCCGAAAATCCTCCAGCGATCCAAGACGCCACCGCCGTTGCCAAACTCAAACAAGCGGGTGCCGTGCTAGTCGGGGCGTTGAACATGGATGAGTACGCTTACGGCTTTGTCACTGAAAACAGCCACTACGGTACATCAGCAAACCCCCACGATCTGACTCGCGTTACCGGAGGTTCTTCTGGAGGTTCTGCGGCGGCTGTGGCATCTGGGTTAGTGCCGCTGACGCTGGGTTCGGATACGAACGGCTCGATCCGCGTTCCTGCGGCATTTTGCGGGGTTTTCGGCTTTAAGCCGACTTATGGGCGTTTGTCAAGAGCAGGCGCGGGATTGTTTTCGAGTAGCTTCGATCATATTGGGCCGTTTGCCCGTTCTGTGCGCGACCTAGCTGCCGTTTTTGATGTCTTGCAAGGGGCAGATGGTAGAGATCCGGTTTGTACAACTCGCCCCCCAGAACCGTGCTTGCCGCATCTTAAGCGGAGCATTGAGGGGTTGCGAATTGCCGTGGCGGATGTTTATTTTGCCCAAGGTGCAGAACCAGAAGCGTTGGAAGCGGTTGCTAATGTCGCGCGGGCGTTAGGCGTGCAAGAAACTGTCACCATCCCGGAACCCCATCGGGCAAGGGCGGCGGCGTATGTGATTACGGCGAGTGAAGGGTCGAATCTGCATTTAGCTTCCTTGCGATCGCGTCCTCAAGATTTCGATCCGGCAACCCGCGATCGCTTTCTAGCGGGTGCCCTCATTCCAGCAAGCTGGTACATTCAGGCGCAAAGATTTCGGCAATGGTACCGCGATCGCGTTCGGGAAATCTTCAGCGAGGTTGATATCATTCTCGCCCCAACCACTCCCTGCATTGCCCCTCCGATTGGACAAGAAAAAATGGCGATCGCTGGAGAAGAGGTGCTAGTCCGTCCCCACTTAGGACTCTTCACGCAACCCCTATCTTTTATTGGTTTGCCGGTTCTCTCTGTCCCCATTCATCGCCCCGATGCCATGCCTTTAGGAGTGCAAATCATCGCCGCACCTTACAACGAGACGCTGATTCTCCGGGTGGCGGCGGTACTGGAGGCACAGGGTATCATTTCAGCGCCAATTGCAAATGGCGATCGCGCTTAACCCGATACATCTCCTTATCGAGATTCAGTTTTTAGAAATCCCATCGCTGATAACGTCGGGGTACGGGGGTTTCTGATCTATCGTTGCCCAAAAGTTAAAGGGTATCCCAAGAAAAAACCTCGGTTGTGTATGCCGAGGTTAATGTCTAGAGAAGAGATATCCGGTTTAGGAAAGTGTTTTAGCCGTGTTGAGCTTTTTCAAACCCCCGATCTTGCTATGGGTGTCAATCGCTCTAACAACCACTCTGTAACACTTCCAGAATTCTTTAATTTTTGAAGTTTCTGCAACAGTAAAGCCATTACACCTTCGTAGGGAGCGGTTTATGTGCGATCGCTTGGATTGGCTGCTACTGCTTTCTTCGGTTTCTTGCCTGCTTTTAGCTCTTGTTTTTCGTCGAAATGCATCTCTAGTGGTTCGCCGACATACACATCAGCCTCCATAAAGAAGCTGTCGGCAGTCATACACTCATCGAGGGTTAGGGTATTCCCTTCTTTATTGGTGTATCGCATGAATGTGTAACCTCGTGTGAACCTATGTAAACTAATATAACATCTTTTTTAATTATCTTGACAGAATTTCAATTTCATAATAAAAATCATGCTTTGGGAGGAGCATCCTGATGCATGCGAATTTAGTCCCACCGCCTCAAGCTTGGGGATATGTGCGTATTCAGTCCGCCTAGTCGCCCTTACATTTTTGCTGTCATGGGGCACACTTCATGGAATTGATTAATTGTGCAAGACACACTAGGTCATTTTCCGGTAAAGATTCAGACACGGGCAGGTAAAGCACATATTGGATCAGCCGTTGTGCATTCTCAGCTGCTTCAGTCGCTGGTTTGTCACCTGACGAAGCGTTATCTATATCTATATCTATAAAGGTCAAACTGGTATTTCCTTGAGTAGCGTCAAAACCAGACTCTCTAAGTTTTGCCATCATTGCTGGGGGATTTGAAACCAGTATGGGAACAACCCAAAACGAGTTGTACTCAGTTTGGCTTCCGGGGCAAGGAATTTCGGGTTTGAGAAGAGACAGAAATTTGCGGGCATTTTTTGACCGCCTTTCAAACCATTGGGTATCGCAGGTTCTTAATCTCTGCCTCAAAAGAACCAGCATCCGAGTCGGAGGACGATACCTAATTTTTGTCAGAATATCTCCTTGAGAAAACCCCCGTGTCATTGAGTTGATCGCGGAGTCGAGATTCTTTCCCAAGTATTTAAGAAAAACCAGTAGAGGGTAATATATCCAAGGAATCGAAAAAAGCTTTAAGCAAAAATACTTAAGGATACGTTTAAAAAACCAAGGCTCGCTCTTGGAGGGATATTGTTGCTCGATCTCTCTCATTTGTTGAGCAAGCGATCGCTCCTGAATGATAGCGATCGCTCCCCCAAGTGCCGTGCAGGACTTAATCGGGCCAAAACTAAATAAACTTACATCCGCATCCTGATAACCGTGATATTTGTCACCAGCAAAAGCTTGGGCACAATCCTCAACCAGGAAAATCTGGTGTTTCTTGCACAGTTCAGCATAAGGCTCCAGATTGATAATCGAGCCGAATAAATGTGCCACAATCAAAACTTTACTTTTTTCCGAAATCAGAGATTCCAGTAACTTCAGATCGGGTGCAAGTGTATCTAAGGAAATATCAACGGGTATCGGTACTAACCCATGCCGTTTCACCACATCAACCATATCCCGAATATTGACACCACTCATCAACACTTCCGACCCAGCAGGAAGGTTTAATGACTGTAGCAGCAGATCGAGAGCTGTTCTAACTGAAAGTGTAACTAGAACCTTGCTACATTCATCAATTTGCTCGTCCCATCCACTCTTACACCCAGGCTTAGAAAGAATTTTGACGCGATCGTATTGTGTTACTAAAAGTTCTCGCTTTCCCAGCCAATCAAATTGAATGTCTCGGATGATTTGCTCTCTGTTTGGGAAGTAAAGAAAGGAAAAAAGACTTGCTATAAGGTCGGCAAAGCTAATATGCAGACGCAATCTAGGATAAACTTTCAACCTTGTTACAGGCGACTTTAAGCTCGACGCTAACGATAAGTTGGTTGTCACATCTTTCACCAGTCGCATTACCCGCCCGGAGCTTAATTCCTGGCTAACAGAATCAAGTTTTCTAAGAGAAGACTGCCTAAGAATTTTAGTTTATTTCAATGGACTTGAGCGATGAGCCTTGAACTTGAGTTTAAGGCGGACTTGGGGCTACACAAAGAGCGCACTCCAAGCACTTCAATTACTTTCCCAAACAATCCTGCTACTTGGTCGCGACACCGGCGATTTGAGGGCTAACAATGGGGAAATCGATCTCAAACTTTTCGTAATTGAGGCGGTCAAAACCAGCGTTTTCCAATGCTACCCAAGTTTCTCGATCTGGGTTGCAACCATCGGCAAGAAATTTCCACACTGGACGCACTCCCTCCTGTACCCGTCGCAAGAAAGTGTCTTGGGGTGCGGCGACGTGTTCGAGAAACAAGAAGCGCCCGCCGGGTTTGAGGACTCGCAAGATTTCATGGAAAGTTGCTGTTAAATCCGGCACCGAACACAAGACAAGGGTACTAACAACCGCATCGATACTGTTATCTTCAGCTTCCAGTCGTTGGGCGCTAATACTGCGGATATCGGGATTGTTTAAGCCATTTCGTTCGGCTTCTTTTCGCAGATAAGGATGCATATACGGGTTCGGCTCGATGCCAATCCAGCGAATGTCTTTGGGATAATAAGGGAAGTTAGCACCCGTTCCGGGGCCAATTTCCAACACGTCGCCGTGCAAGTCAGAAAATAGATCGCGCTTGCGATCGCTTACCAGTTTTTCATATCCAGCGTTGCCTTTGGATAGCAACCACGCAAATAAGCGCTTATTCCAGCAACAGGGACAGCTTTGCATTTGTAACTCCATAGAAATTTCTTATTATCTACTAGCTGCTGACCGAGTGCTGAGTGGCTGTGCTGGGCGGCTATAAAAATACCCTAGGGGCATGGCAATACCATATCCCTAGGGAACACGAACTTTATACGTTATTTAAGCCCGATTCCTTATTCAATCGTCAACTTAAATGTGTATCTGGAATTGGTCAGCTTATAAGGCTGTGCAACCACAACCCGATAATCGCCTGTTGACGTTGCCTGGAAATAAATATTTTGTGGGTGTTCCATCACTTCTCCGTTAGGCCAAACGAAGGTGAAGCCAGACAGTCCTTCGTCGTTGTTATCGGCACCTACGCGATCGCCTTCCCAGGTTATTTCTGTAATAATTGTTTGACCTTTCCGTGCCCTGAAAGTATAGATGTCTTTTTTGCCTAGGGGCACCGCTCCCTTAATCGTAGTAGAGCTTCTCCCCCGTGCAAACTGTACGCGCCGATTGACGCCGGTTTGGGGTTGGGCGGCAATTTGGAGGGTAGTATTGCCTACGTTAGTCTTAGAAACATGAATACCGGAAGCGTTGTTAGTGAGTGCTGTCGCCCATGCTTGGGAGTTCAACAATAGAAATGCGCCTGCACCGAGTAGCGCCAGCGTTGAAACATATTTGTAATTAAATTTACGAAGACCGAATGCCATGTGTTAACCTTCCTTTGAACTGAAGACGAGTTGTCGGCATCTGCACTTAGCACCCTTCAACTGCCTGCTTTTTGGTTCTTCAAATCGACGAAAAGCATTTCCAGAAATCGGGCAAAACCAAGGCTTGTTAGGGTTACAGAGCTTTACAGAGCGTGTGTGCGCGGGGAAGGAAAATCGTCATTAGACGCAGGAATGACCAATGGCAATGATGAAAACTTACGACTGGATTGTTGTCGGCGGCGGCATTACAGGCGCGGCGCTGGCTTACGAACTGGCAATCAAAGGCTTTTCGGTTCTTTTGTTAGAGCAACACGCCTCACTGCAAGGTGCCACTCGCTATAGTTATGGTGGAATTGCCTACTGGTCAGGGACGACTGAGTTGACGCGACAGTTATGTGCTGAGGGGATTGAGCGTCACCGCATTTTATCTGAGGAATTAGACACCGATACCCAGTTCCGCGAATTGGATTTAATTTTGACGATTGGTACTGATGACGATCCGGAGAAAGTTGCTGCCAACTACGCTGAGTTTGCAATTCCGCCTCGGTTACTCAGCGTTGCAGAAGCTTGCGAGATAGAACCGCTACTCAATCCAGATGCGATCGCAGCTGCTTTAACGGTTCGTCACGGTCACATTGAACCCGAAAAACTAACTCAAGGCTACACTCAAGCTTTTCGCCGCGCTGGGGGTGAGGTGCAAATCGATCGGGTGGTGGAACTACTCGGCACAGGCTCAAAGATTCAGGGAGTCAAAACCGCAACTGCAACCTACCACGCTGCCAAAACCGTTATTTGTGCCGGTGCCATGAGTCGGCAGCTACTCAAAGCTGCGGAGATTCCAATCCGCTTGTATTTCACCCATACCGAACTCATCGAAACGCCACCCATTGATGTACAGTTGCAGACAACGGTGATGCCAGCAGAGATCAAACGCTTTCAACTAGAAGCCCAAGCAACTATCCCTGAACACGATCGCTTATGGGATGAACCCGATTATGAGCCTGTTCCACCGATTCTAGATGCCGGTGCGATTCAGTTCCAAGATGGCAGTTTACGCATCGGTCAAATTAGCCGAGTTCTGACCGCTCCCAACGCTAAAATTGATGCGGCCCAAAGTGAAGCGAACCTCCGCGCTGCGGTTGGTAAAATCTTACCTGCACTAGAAAATCTACCCGGAAAGTGGCATCACTGCTTGGTTGCGTTTAGTAGCGATCGCCTTCCCTTAGTTGGGGCACTCAATAACGTAGACGGCGCTTATCTCTTCTCCGGATTCTCAAATCCCTTGGTATTCGTGCCATCCTTAGCCAAGCATTTTGCTAGTTGGGCAGCAGGTCAAGAAGACGAGGTTCTCACCCAATTATCGCCGCTACAGTTGTAGCGATACAATCCCTATTAGTCTGCGTAGGCAGGCTTTGTTTGTATAGCCGCGACTTCAATCGTCAGGGGTTTTTACTATGACAACCACGAGTTTATTGATTTTTGCGATCGCTGGACTCTTTGCCGGAATTCTCGCGGGATTTTTAGGCATTGGCGGTGGTACGGTTCTTGTCCCCTTATTAGTCGCTTTGAAATACACACCCGTGCAAGCGGTTGGCACCAGTAGCCTAGCAATTTTAATTACGGCAATTTCTGGCAGTGTCCAAAACTGGCGGATGGGGTTATTCAGCTTCAAAAGAGTGATTGCCATTGGATTTCCTGCTGTAGTCACTGCACAAATTGGTGCTTATTTAGCTACCCAATTCCGTCCTTATTTACTGCTAGCAGCTTTTGGATTATTGCTACTTTTAAATATTTACTTAGTTGAACTACGCAAGCAGCTAACAATCAAGAAGAAGCAGGAAGAAGAACAGGAACTAAAAACTCCAGGTAGCCACGATACCATCCCTAAAAATTCAAACATCTTCTTCAATCCAAATTTTGCCAGAATTGCCACTGGCAGCGCTGCTGGGATACTCGCAGGTTTATTTGGGGTTGGTGGCGGTGTAATTATGGTGCCGCTGCAAATTTTACTTTTAGGAGAAACCATCAAAGTCGCCATTCAAACCAGTTTAGGTGTCATCGTTATTACAGCTATATCAGCGACTATCGGACACGCTTTTAGAGGCAATGTTTTGTTAGTTGAAGGACTTCTTTTAGGATGTGGTGGTTTCTTGGGGGCGCAAATAAGCACGCGCTTTCTCCCCAAATTGCCCGATGAAGTCGTCAGTTTAGCCTTTCGCACCTTGCTAGGGATTTTATCTATTTATGTTTTTTGGCAAGCATGGCAAAACTATAACAATTTTAAAATTTAAGATTATCTAAAAACAGTTTTTAGATAAGTTGAAACTTTAAATTACAATAAGTACCTTTCTCTATTTATTGAATTTATTTGTATTGATAACGAGCCTGGTTTAGTTATCAGATACGAGCGGTTCAGATCCCCGACTTCTGCGAGAAGTCGGGGATCTCGCCTTCACTCATAACTCGTAACTAATAACTAAGCAGACAAACCGTTTCTTTCTCTTGAACCTTTAGCAGGCGACAAGCGCATCTGAACGATTCAGAACTCTTAAATCCTCCTCATCCAACTCGACGGGGACGCCGCTGCGAATCAGTTCCACAAAGTCCTCGTTGGGAACCATAAAGCACAGCGTATACAAGCGATCGCAACCTGTATTTTCAATTTTATGAATCCCCGTCGGCGGTACTAATAAGCTGTCTCCAGGGCAAATCGGGACGGTTTTGCCGTCGCAAGTCGCAAGTCCTTGCCCCTTGAGGACAAAAAACATCTCCACAGCCATTTGGTGACGATTGGGAGGAGTTTTCCCACCAACATCAAAAATTTCTACACAAAACGTTAATGAAACGTTAGCGCTTGCCGGATCGAAGACAATCGCTAACCGATTACTATCCTCAGGACTGATGCGAAAGGCTTGATAGTCTCTGGGAGACTTGACGATCGGAATCATGCAACGGGACGAGTCCATCGGGCATTTCTCCTCTAAAAGAGAGCAATATGGCTAATGGCTAATTGTTCGTTACCATTGGCGATTAGCATTAGCGGTTAGCCAACTTAATTGCTTCTACGATAGCTTGAGAATCTGCCACGAAACCAAAACACTGTTTTACGTTATAAAGAGTAGCTTGCCAGCAATACTCTGGCGATGTGGTAGCAGTACCATCCTTCACCAAAATGCAGTCATAGCCGAGAAAGTTAGCGTCTTGCAGCGTTGCCATCACGCACTGATCTGCATTAACTCCGGCAAAGAACAAAGTCGTTTTTCCCAGGTTCCGCAGGATGCTGTCGAGAGGTGTATCCCAAAAACCGCTCATCCGGTACTTATCGACGCGGATATCTTCCGGTTTTGGTTCCAATTCATCCACCACCGCCGCCGCCCAACTGCCCACCATCAGCACTGGCGCACCATTCGCGGGCAGTGGATCTCCTAAACCCACACCATCGCCCGTGGGATTATAAACATGGCGTACACTAGCGCTGATATTGAGTAAGTCGGGACGGTTTCCCCAGTTAACCCAAATCACCGGAACGTTTGCCGTTCGCAATTCTGGCAACAGCGTTTTAAGCGGACTGATGGGAGTTCGGGCGGGTGTCACGTCTACGCCAATGTGGGCTAGCCAGCCATCTGGATGGCAGAAATCATTCTGCATATCAATCACCAAAATTGCGGCTTTTGCCAAATCTAGGCGTAGCGTCTTGGTTTCTGTGGCTAGGGTGACAACTTGCGGTTTTAAAGGCGGGCGCGTGATATCAGCAATTTCCGCATCAACTGCCCAAGCATTCGGGGGCACACCCAAGGTACGGAGGGGTCGATTCATAGGGAGAGTGCTAGGGGGCGATCTTGAGAAATACTACTTTTTCTGCCCAGGACTCTTAAATTTTTCTATTTCTTAACTTCAAGGGAAAATGCGCGAGTTCTACACTACAGCCGGTTTGGAGATATTCCCAGACCTAACCCCCAGCCCCTTCTCTACAAGGGAAGGGGAGCCATTTTCAAAGCCCCTTTCCGTATCGGAGAGGGGTTTGGGATGAGGTTTCGGAACAAGAATGAAACAATCTTGTTGCTTACACCACCATCGGTAACTCTTGAAAGCTACTTTTTAGTAAAGTTTTATCTTCCTCGGCGCGGAGGAGTCCCATTACCCGATCCTTATAATCCTGAAACAGAGGATTGCACTTAATCTCATAAGTGCGATCGCTCGGCAGTTTTATACTTAATTCTTCTTTAACCGTACCTGGACGCGAACTCAGCACATAGATGCGTTGAGAGAGAAAAACGGCTTCCTCAACATCGTGAGTAATCATAAATATTGTTGTCCGCGTGCGTTGCCAGACTTCTAGTAAAAATTGCTGCATCGCTTCTTTCGTCTGCACATCCAACGCCCCAAATGGTTCATCCATCAGTAAAATTTTCGGTTGCGAGGCTAAAGCACGCGCGATCGCTACCCGTTGCTTCATCCCGCCTGAGAGTTCCTTCGGAAGTGACTTGGCAAACCCAGACAACCCCACCACCTCCAGATAATAAGCCACCCGTCGCCGTCGTTCTACCGAGGAGACACCTTGCAGCTTTAAACCAAATCCCACGTTCTCTGCAACCGTCATCCACGGATACAGCGTATAGCTCTGGAACACCATTCCCCGGTCAGGGCCAGGTCCCGTCACGCGCACCCCATCGACCAAAACTTCCCCCGCCGTGGGAGTATCCAATCCAGCAATCAACCGTAGCAATGTTGACTTACCAGAACCCGAAGCACCCACCGCACAGATACATTCTCCCTCTTCAATCTGCAAATTGATATTTTTGAGAGCAACGAGCGAACCGCGTCGAATTGGAAATTGTTTATGGAGTTGAGAAACTTGCAAATGCATAGTGAGTGATAATTTTAAGTTTTTAGATTGAGTTGCCCACTCTAATCGTCATTGGTCACTAGCACCGAACGAATCCTTCAAAACCAATGACTGCTTACTTCTTTTCTTAATCATTAGCCCACTTACAAGACACGCGCAGTAACAATCGAAACAAAAGGTCGATCGTCAAACCAATCAAGCCAATTACAATCAGTCCCGCAAAAATTTCATCGGTCTTGAGAAATCTTTGGGCGACACTAATACGGCGACCCAAGCCTTCTGTCGCTGCCACCAACTCGGACACGATGACTAAGTTCCAAGAAGCTGCCATATTGACGCGACCCGCATCGATAATACTCGGAAGAATAAAGGGAAAAATTACTTGCAATAAAACTTGCTTTCGCTGACCGCCCAAGGTGTAGGAAGTTTCCAATAGCTCTTTCGGTACAAACTTCACCGCATCCATCACCATGAGCGTGTTAAAAAATAGCGTTCCGATAAAAATCAGCAGAATTTTTGGTTCTTCTCCCAGACCAAAATACAAAATTAGTAAGGGAATAAAAGCCGGTGCTGGCATATAACGCACAATGCCAATAATCGGTTCCATCAGCGCTCGAATGCTGGAAAAAGTTCCCATCAGTATCCCTAAGGGAATTGCAATCAGCGCCGCCAGAGAAAAGCCACTCAGAACGCGAAACAGGCTATAGGCAATATCTTTTTGCAAATCGCCAGTTCCTAAAAGCCTCTGAAAAGCGCCCCAAACTTGAGCGGGAGTCGGCAAAAATAAAGGTGCGACTATCCCAGCATTGGAGACTATCCACCAAAGAGCAACCGGGATGCAAATTGACAGAACCATTAAAGTCCATGCCAATTTTTTAGGAATCTCCTCACCAATGCGCCAGAAGACGCTAGGCGATAACATTTTACGAGGACGAGCGGAATTATTTTCCGGCAAATCTTCAGCGTAGCGGTTCATGAGTTTTGCTTTGCCGCGTAGGCTTTGATAAACTGATCGTCAAATATTTGGGTGAGATTCGGAGCCTGTTTAGCTAACTTAGCCTCAACTAAAAATTTGCTAATTTCTTGAGCGGCGTAACCCAAAGAGGTCATGTCATTACCGGGACTAAATGCTTTCAAATTATCTTCAATGGTAAAGATTTTAGTCCCGGCTTCGTATTTTTTGTATTCATCAACCGTGACCCCAGCCCGTTTTGCCATCGCGGCGTAAGCTTTGTCAGGATTGGTGCGGATAAACGCCAAGGTATCGAACCATGTATTGACCAAAGCTTGCACGTCTTGAGGACGTTCGTTAATCAGTTTTCGACTGACTGTTAAATGATCGGGAATTGCTCCTGGAAAGTCCTTAGAACTGAATAACTCTTTACTTCCAGCACGTTCTAATGCCTTGCTGGTAAACGGTGCAAAAACTCCAACTGCATCCACTTGACCCGCAACAAAAGCAGCTGAGGCTGCGCCGGTTTCTAAAGGCTGAAAAGTAATATCAGCCTGGGTTAAACCCGCTTTTTTCAGTCCGAGAAGTAGCAAGAAATGATCGACGGTTCCTTCTTCAGCAGCGATTTTTTTCCCTTTGAGGTCGGCAATACTATTGATACCTTCCCGAACAATAATTTTATCGTTGCCTGTTGAATTGTCATTAACTAATACAATCACTTGATCGGAACCAGCAGCCACTGAGCTGATCGTGTCATTCAAGGTTTGGGTATTCGCGCTGAGCTGACCAGCATTGAGGGCGTTAATGGAATCTAAATAGCCATCAAACCACTTCAAATTCACATTAACTTTGTTCGCGTCAAACAGCTTTTCTTCCTGAGCCACCTGCCAGGGCAACCACCCAGGCCAGACACTGAAACCCATTTGAATTGTTTCAGTTTTTGAGGATGTAGCGGTTTGCTGGGGGTTAGCACAACTAACCGTAATGACGAGGCTGAGCAAAAAGACTGAGAATAGAGAAAGGAACTGGCGGGTCTTCATTGAGTCTCACTCTTTACTAGCAGGCTCATTAGGCGGGTAGCATTTCTGTTGCCGCAGCAGATGAACGTTGATTTAAAACTTGCGATTTTACCCAATCAAACCAATTTTCTAATCCCTCACCTGTCTTGGCAGAAACCGCAATAATTGTCACATGAGGGTTCATCTGACGGACGTTAGCGGCAATCCGATTAATATCAATATCGAGATAAGGAGCCAAATCGATCTTGGTAATTAACAAACAATCCGCTTCTTGAAACATGACCGGATACTTGAGGGGTTTATCTTCTCCTTCAGTCACGCTCAACAAAGCAACTTTAACGTGTTCTCCTACTTCAAACTCAGCAGGACAAACTAAATTACCGACATTTTCAACTAGCACTAAATCAAAATCCGAAGGATTATATTGGTGTTCTAGTTGATGAATTCCCCCAGCTACCATCTTGGAATCCAAGTGGCAGGAACGCCCCGTGTTAATTGCAATAACAGGGACTCCATATTGACGCAAACGGTCGGCATCCAACTCCGTCGTCATATCCCCTTCAATTACGGCGATTTTCAAATCATCCGTCAAAACGGCAAGCGATCGCTCTAACAGTGCCGTTTTACCCGCCCCAGGACTACTCATAATATTGAAACAAGTAATCCCCCACTCATCGAAATGCGCCCGGTTATGATCGGCTCCTTTCTGATTAGCATGGAGCAAGTTAATTCCCAATGCAGCGTCAAATGTTTGATGCATAAGCGTTTTTCTGTACCTCGTCAAAACTATACTCAATTCGGTCAATTTTTAGTTCTCTACCTGAGCGAATATCCTCCATTGGTGAGTGACACTCAGGGCAGCTGTATTGCAACCCAACTTGGGGTGCATATTCTTGTTGGCAGCGGTGACAAAAGGCAATCAGCGGTGTTTCCTGAATCACCAGTTCTACCCCTTCTAAAAAGGTGTTGCCAGTCTGTACTTCAAAAGCAAATTTTAGACTGACAGGTTCGACACAAGTGAACTTACCAACAATTAAGTGAATCTGGGTAATCTGGGGGCGCTCTGTCTGGGATTCCCACCAGTCTTTTACTGTGAAAATGAGCGCCTTTGTCATGTCAGTTTCGTGCAAGGCTCAACTCCACTCTGCAACTAATTCTGGTTGGGCGTAGGGGTGAATGTATGCGGCTTTTTCTTTTCGAGGTAACTGTCCTGACAGCACTAGATGCGCCATCGTGTCGCAAATCACTCGCGTTGCCATCAAAGATGTCATGTCGCTGATGTCGTAAGGGGGCGACACTTCCACCACCTCAAGCCCGCAAACGGGTGCTTTCTGAACAATTTTGCCCAGCATATAAAGAGCCTCGCGGGGTAATAATCCACCTGGTTCAGGCCAACCCGTTCCTGGGACAAAACCGGCATCAATGCAGTCAATATCAAAGCTGATATAAACGCAGTCGGTTCCGTCTAAAGCTCTTTCTAGAGCGAAGTTTACCGCTGCATCCAAACCCATTTCTGTGATGTCTGTAACTGTCAGAATATTTGTGGCTCGTTCTCGACAGACTTTTACACCTTGACGCGGCACTTGCCAGCCGCCGATTCCTAATTGCACGAGGTTTTTTGGATTGGCATTTTTGATGTTTGTGGCATGGAACCAAGGGCAGGTGTGCATGCGCTCATCAAGGTCTGTTTCCTGGGTATCGACGTGGCGATCAAAGTGAATAATTCCGAGTTTTTTATCGCCTAAATGGCGACAAACTCCCCGCACTGTGGGATAGCCAATTGAATGATCGCCCCCCAAAATTATTGGGAAAGCACCGGAACTAAAGATGTGAGCAATTCCTTTAGAAATTTGGTCAAATGACTTTTCGTTATTTCCCGGAATTGTGAAAATATCTCCAACATCACACAGAGTTATTTGCTCTCGCAAATCGACGCCTAATTCAAAGTTGTAGGGCGTATACAAAGCCGAAATCCGCCGAATTCCTTGGGGTCCAAACCGGGTTCCAGGCCGGTAGGTGGTGCCAGAATCATGCGGTACGCCTACAATTGCAACATCGTATTCACCGACTTTTCGCACATCTTCTATATAAGGTGCTTTCAGGAAGGTGTTAATGCCTGCGTAGTGGGGAAGTTCGCCGCGAGAGAAGGTGGAAATAGAGCGATCGCGTATACTTTCTGCTGCCTCTAATCCAAACTCTAACCCTTTTGCAACCTCCTGTTGCCAGCCTGTCATTGGCAGATGGGTTTCTTTCTCTAAGGCGCGACTCGCTTCAGTAGACGGCGGCTGAAAATCCGAATTCGAGTTTTGAGAATTTATGTCAGTCATGTTTGGAAAAATGGGATGTTTCGTCAGTCTAAAAGCTCTATTTTTTCTCCCAAGTCAAAGAAGACTTGCAAAAACAATAGCCCGGGTAAGCCATAACAGATAAGCTTCTGCTATGTACCTCCCGGGCTTTTCTCCCGCCGTGTAACCAGTCCGTGTTTCAATTTCTAAAAACACTCCATGACTGATTCGCTTCTCTCGGACCAGCCGTTTAAATCTTTAGACGTAAACCGGAACCCTAGAAGCTATTAATTTTTTTTACCCGATAGCTATCAATATTTGTTGGATGAACTTTGAAAGCTTAAATGTATAGATATCAATAAATTTTAAGGGAGAATGTAATCAAAGTTACAATTTGGCGGATTCCCCCCTGGGGGGAATCCAGAGTCAAGCGATCGCTACCTAGATGAACGCTCGCATCACAGCCTACAAGCAGGATTTTGCTATCGAGAAGGCTCAAATCCTACCGGACACCGCAGCCAAACCTGGATGCAAACGACTCCAGGCTTGGCGCATCATCAGCGCCCAATTAGGACAATCTTGTGTAGCTACGCTTACCCCTAAGAGCGATCGCCCTACACGGGTCAGTCGTCGGAAAGCTTTAGTCTTCGTGATCTTCAAACGGATCGCTCAATTCCTTAGAAGGAGGCCCGAACGCAGTGTAGATGGTGAAACCAGTGATAGCGACGAGAAAGGTAGCGATAGAAATGCTAAGAACTGTTGCGGGTTCCATAGGTGATATAATTTATGAGAGCAGTTCCTATACAATATTACAAAACGTTAAAAACTTCTGTCGAGATTGATCCTAGGAAAGCTATGGCACAACGGACTTGGTTAGGAGATGTCCTCAAACCCCTTAACTCTGAATATGGGAAAGTATCTCCGGGGTGGGGCACTACGCCATTGATGGGCGTCTTTATGGTGCTATTTTTGGTCTTTTTACTGATTATTCTGCAACTTTACAATTCCTCACTCCTCGTTGAGGGTGTTGATGTCGATTGGAAAAGCCTAGGGCGTTAATCGACTGTAATCTGGCGCGAAGTCCTTGGGCTTTACATAACGCCACGATTAAAAAACACTGATGCTTTCCCGGCTAGACCGGGTTTTTTTGTCGGTTCTATACTAAAGTTAACCTTTTGCACGAAAAATCCTATGAATATCTTTGGCATCGGTCTGCCGGAAATGGCGCTGATTATGGTTGTGGCTCTTTTGATTTTTGGTCCCAAAAAGTTGCCAGAAATTGGTCGCAGTATGGGCAAGGCAATTCGCGGCTTCCAGGAAGCATCCAGAGAATTTGAAACTGAGTTCAAGCAGGAAGCAGAGCAGATAGAACAAGCTGTCAAGACACTTCCCCAGGCTGACTCAGAGAAAGTAGCAAACGGAAAGTCAGAGAATCCCGCAACTAGCTCATCGCAACACAGCTAAAACTGGCAATTCTCGTTGCCACGCTAGCGATTCTCACTCTTAGTGGAATATACAGGAACCTCACCCCCGACCCCCTTTTATGAACCGAGAGGGGATATCGAACCCCTCCCCGTTCGCTGGGAGAGGGCAGGAGTGGGGTTAAACCGTAGTGCATCCAATAGAGAATTGCTATAGAACAGGAAAGGGGGTAGACGCTAATTGTCAGCGACTGGTAGAAAGCCATATTTCTGCAATATCTGCTGCCCTCTGTTACTAGTAACAAAGTTGATGAATTCTTTTGCCTGCTGGGAATTTTGACTTTGCTTGACAACCGCTATCCAATAGCGGATAGGTCGAGTTGATTCAAGGGAAATTCGGGCGATCGCCTTCACTTTCTTCGATATCGCCGCATCCGTTGCATAAACAAGGGCGGCGTCAACATTTCCCTGCTCCACATAAGTCAAAACTTGACGCACATTGTCACCAAAGACTAACTTTTCTTCTTTTTCTAGTTTGTTATAAAGATTTTCTTTTTCCAGAGCCATTTTTGCGTACTCTCCTGCTGGCACTGTAGCTGGATTACCGATTGCTAAACGTTTCAGACGACTATCCCTTAAGTCAGATAGTTTCTTCAGCCAAGGAGTTTGAGCAGTCGTTGCTACCACGACTAATTGATTACGGGCAAACGTCTTGCGAGTTTGGGGAAGCAACAAATTCTGCGTTTCTAAAGCATCCATCGGTCGAGCTGCTGCACTCGCGAATACATCAATGGGGGCACCCCGTTCGATTTGCTTTTGCAAGAAACCAGAAGCGGCAAAATTAAAGTGAACGGTAAAGGTAGGAAGCTGAGCTTGAAAGGATGTGGCAATCTCTGTAAAAGCTTCGCTCAACGAAGCAGCAGCAGCAACAGTCAGCGTGGTAGATGTAGATTCAGATGCCTTTGGGGAAATAGCTGGGGCACTGCAAGCCCCCAGCAGAAGACTCATAACCAGACTTAGCAGGATGAGAGGGGGTAGGATAGCGAACCGATTGGCATTCTCCGGACACTTGCGTGGCATCAAAAAAGAACTCAAGCGTTTTTTCCCTAGCAAAAACTATGATTTTAGGCTTTGATGTTCTTGAACCATTCGTTTCAGCGCTCCGCTTTGCCATTGAGTTCGGGTTTACCCGGAACTTCAAATTTGTAACCGACGCCCCGAACTGTTTGAATTAACTCAGGCTGAGTAGAATCGATTTCTATCTTCTTGCGAATCTGCCCGATATGAACGTCAACGACCCGTGGGTCTCCAATGTAGTCAGAAGCCCAAACTTCCTTGATTAACTCGGCTCGACGCCAAACCCGACCGGGATGACTCGCCAAGAAATGCAACAAATTAAATTCTAAGGCGGTCAAGGGGACTGGTTGATCGCTCAGATTCACCTCTCGACGCACTGGATCGATCACTAGTTTGTCAAAGATGAGGCGTTGCTGTTCGGCGACTTTCAGGGGTCGATGGCGCTTTAAAAGCGCCCCGACGCGGACGCCTAACTCTCCCAAGCTAAAAGGCTTGGTAATGTAGTCATCCGCACCCTGGGAGAAGCCGTGGATTTTATCGTTTTCGTCGGCGCGACTCGTTAGCAGCAGTACTAATACGTCGGTGCGGCTTTGCAATTCTTTGCAGAGTTGATAGCCATTCGCGTCAGGCAAATTCACGTCCAGAATCACCAGGTTTGGGTTGAATTGATCAAACACGGCGCGGGCGGTCTTGCCGTCTTCAGCAGACTCCATTTGATAGTTTTGCTGACTTAAGAAGCGATAGATGAGATTCCGGATGGCCGGATCGTCATCCACGACAAGAATCTTGTGAGTTGCGGAAGCCAGGACCATAACTTTCCACTAAGAACTGGATTATGATTAACGGACAGCGGTATTTTAAGCAAACAGGTCGAGTCGGGGAAATAAGCGCTTTGGAAGGCGAAAAATCGCTTCCTTACCTTATTAATATTCCCAAGCTTAATGACGTAATGAGCATTTTAGACAATTATCGTCGCTCTCCCCAGTTAGTGAAAATATCTCGTAATCGTCAAGTCTCCACGATGGGGAGTCTGGCGGTTTGTTTTAAGTCTTTTTTGTCTAAAAAAATTAAATTTGCCGAGCGAATCCGGATAAATCATCTGACGGTTAGCTGGTAAACGAATAAAAGTGTCTTTCGAGAGAAGCGCTTGTGTTCAAGGATCAAGCTAAACTAACTTGGAGGATAGGATGAATGTAGGCACTCAAGGCTAAGGGTCAACTGCGATTAGGCAGTGATTTCAAGGACTTGAACGGCTTTGAACAAAGAACCAGTATGACAAAACTTCACGGGAAATGTATAGATACTTTGCCAAATGTAGTAATTTATGACCATTCCATCCTTCAAGAGCCGTAGCACCTTCTCCAATCAGCGTGAAAGTATTCCAATCGCGCTCTCATGGGGTCGGAGATCTTCTTTTCGCAACGGGAATTAGGGAGTTTTAGGTTACATAGGTTAGAACGGCTGGCTAACGATACTTTCTTCTAGCCTGAGGAACTGGCAGTGTAGATAGGGAGCTAGATTGCCAGAAACGATTGAGTCGATGAAGACTGCTAAAAATAATAGATCTCTGGGAGGTTTTGGATGAGCGAGCAAAATCCCTACGAAAAGCTTGGACTGTCAGAAGACGCAACTTTTGAGGAAATTCAGGAGACCCGCAAGCGCCTTCTTCAAGAGCATCATGGCGAGAAGGAGCTTCTGGAAGCGATGGAGACGGCCTACGATGCGATTTTAATGGAACGTCTGAGGATGCGCCAAGAGGGAAAAATTAAGGTTCCGGAACGGATTCGGTTCCCAGAGCGGGCGATCGCGCCTCCTCCCACTTTTACTCCTGTGCCGGTCAACCGTTCCCCAGCTTGGTTGCAAAATCTGATTGATACGCCTTCCTTACAGGAGGTGGCGTGGCCTAGCGGTTTGTTCTTGGCATTGAGCGCCATTACAGCCTATCCAGGCACCAATGATTCGATGCTGCCATTGAATATGGCGTTAGGGGCTGGATTAACTTTATTTTTGGTCAATCGCAAAGAGCGGAAATTTGGTCGCGCTTTCCTGCTGACGCTGCTGGGGTTGTTCGTTGGAATTGGATTGGGAACGCTGCTCGATAATGTGCTGATGACGCAAATTTCCAATATCGGATTGACGCCAGATAAATTCGTCACGGTGGTGACGTTTATTATTCTCTGGCTGGTTAGTAGCTTTCTGCGCTAAAGCTAAGAATTAAACATGAAAAATTAAGAGTTAATTAGAGAATTTTTAATTTTTCATTTTTTATGTTTAATTCTTCAGGCAGCGGCTGACTCAACACGAAATCTACGGCTTCACCAAGGTTGTTTACGATCAAGTCTGGCTGGTATTGCTCAAGCTGAGCGCGATCGCGTATCCCGCACAAAACCCCGATGACCTTAACGCCGTGGTTTTTTGCAGCAATCATATCAGCCTCGGTATCCCCGATCATCCACACATCAGAGGCGGGAGGAAGTTCCGCGATCGCGCGTTCCATCAGCAGCGGTTTGTCGTCGATGTCACGAGTCTTCACGTAGTCGTTTGCCAGGTGGTAGCACCGATTCTCTGGGAAAAATCGCGCTAAGTCGTAACGACCGAAAGCGTAATCTAACTCTCGTTGACGGCGCATGGTTAGTACGACCAAATCGACGCCTGCTTCCTGTACTTTTTCCAGGGCGTCAACGGCTCCGGGTGCCAGGGCGTCATAAACTAGATAGGGCATGGTATGCACGGTTTGACGCCGCAGTGCCGCAAATGCTTGGGCTTGCTCTTCATCGAGACCGGAAAGGATGCCGATTTGTCGTTCTGGGACGCGCGATCGCTTCAAACCCCAAAACTCCTCCTTAGACATCTGACGCACTGACTGGTCTTCCCGCCGCGTCTGTTCCAAACAAAACTGGTAAACTTGGTAATATCGCTCCGAAACGTCCATAATTGGGCCGTCGAAGTCACTGATAATTCTTAACATTTTTAGACGCAGGGGTTAATCTATATGATTAAGATTAATCACAAATTACCCCTTTTTTACCTGCCTGCCGATAGGTTCCTCAATACAGGCTACCTCGCTTCATCTGCTCTCGTTCAATCGCTTCAAAAAGAGCGCGAAAGTTGCCTTCCCCAAAACCCCGTGCCTGTAAGCGGCGCTCAATTAACTCAAAGAAGAAAGTAGGTTGTTCAAAAATCGGTTGAGTGAAGATTTGCAGTAGCAACGCTTCGGGAGAGTTTTCCTCCCAATCCACCAAAATTTGTTGCACCGCAATTTCCTGAATTTCAGCCTCCGATAGCTGAAGTCCTTGCCGGTGAAGCAGTTGCGTGTAGTAGGTGCGGGGGACTTGCAGAAAGGGTAGACCGCGTTGACGGAGATAGGCGATCGCATTCACAATATTGGGCGTTTGCAAAGCAATATGCTGAACTCCTGGCCCCTGATTCACCTCCAAAAATTCCTGAATTTGGGAATTCGCAGATGCGGGTTGATTAATCGGTAACTTGACCCAACCATCCGGATGATGCATCACCTTACTGTGCAGTCCCGAACGCTCGGTTTGAATCGCAAACGACTGCTGCGGTATAAACGCTAGCGTCTTTTCATACCAAGCAACTGCCCGATCCAAGTCCCCAGCGGCCACATTCAGCACCACATGATCGATGCCGCCAAACGCGAAGCCGGTGTTGCTCCTGCCATCTAACCGCTCGGAATCATCATCCCATAAGGCTTTTCCGCCATCCCAGTCAAGCTGGGGAAAAGTGCAAATAAAACCTCTATCTTGGCGCTCAACAAACCTAGGCTGCCTTTCTATCAAGGTATGACTCAGAGAACCCCAGGCGGCAATCTTGCCCCACTTCAGCAAGACCTTACCCTGTTGCTGTTCTTGGATGGGTTGCAATACCTTAGCGCCTCCATTGACCGCCTTCGTCATCACCTCTTCCACGTCTGGAACGCTAAAAGCGATGTCAGCAACGCCAGGAGGATGTTGGTGCAGAAACTGAGCAACGGGACTCGCCGATGTCAGGGGTGAAGATAGCAAAAAATAGACTGAGCCGCTTCTGACCACTTCTGTGCGAGTGTGGTCGCTTACCCCAGCGGCTACTGCTTGAAAGCCCAGCAGTAGCACAAACCAGTCGCGCGACGCTTTGGCATCTTCAACATAGAAGTGAACGTGGTCAATTTTCATGGTTTATCCAGTCTGAGCAGCTCTACCTGAGTGTAAATTTTGCCCTCTTCCTGGCATTTACAGGTCATTCTTGAGAAAGAATCCCTCCTTTGATAAAGCGCTGAGTGCTTTAGGTGTTGGGTTTCCCTGCCCTGTTGAGAACCGAGTGGGAGATGGCAAAGCAGCACAGAGTCAGTAAAAAAACAGCAAATTTTATCCGTGGTGTACTCAGTTCGCAATGACGATTCAGAAAAACAGGTGGCTTTCTGGTTGAATATTAATTTCCATCGGCACCGCTTGCGGATCGGCGCTGAGCGCGAACAGAATTGCATCAGCAGCAGTTTCAGGGCTGAGCATCTTTTTGCGATCGACTTTTAGGCTGACATTATCCCAAAAAGGAGAATCAACGCCGCCAAAATAGAATAGGGTGAACTTGATGCCGAAGCGCTTCAGCTCATCTGCCATACACTTGCTGAAACCCACGACGCCAAACTTTGAGGCACAATAAGCCGCTGCCATCGCCATCGAGTGCTTGCCCAGAATCCCCACCACATTGCAGATATGACCGCTTTTCTGCTCCTTCATTGCCTCCGCTGCTGCCTGACAGGTGTAGAAGCTGCCTTTTAAGTTCACATCAAGCATGGCGTCTAAATCTGCGGGTTCTAACTGGTTGTACTGCTTCATGACGCCAGCGCCCGCCGCATTGACTAAAACATCAATTTGACCAAAGTGGGCAATCGCTTTTTCCATTAGCGTCTCCACTTGCTGCGGTTTAGTAATATCTGTCGGTACGGTTAAGACTTGAGGGAGTCCAGATGCCAAGTTTTCCAACCGACTGCTATCTCTTGCCGCTAGTACCAACCGCGCCCCCATCGGTGCTAGTTTGCGAGTTAAGACAGAACCAATGCCGCCGGTAGCACCAACGATGACAACGACTTTATCTTGCATATTCCTTTACATTTCTTTACATCCTCTCCCATCATACTGACCGCGATTCATTCTGCTCAAACCAGTGATTTCTCGTTTCCAAGGTGAGGAGACCTCGCCTAAGAACGCTCTCAGGAGGCTCTTGCTTGCCGCCATCACCGAGAAACTCTAGGAAAAGGTGGGGAACACCGTAGTAGCACCTAAGCGCAGCAGCAGCCCATCCAGTAGGCATTTCCTGGTAGAGCCTCTCAAAGCAGAAACCGCGAAAATGAGCAGACTTCCCAGGTAAAACCTTGACATTTCGTAAAAATCGAGGCTGTGATGGACAAAGTGCGTGAGAGTTCCTGCTTCAGGTTGAGTAAATCATGGATTGGATAGTCAAAGAGACAGGGGAAATATTTGCTGACTTATCCCAGCTATTTACAACCCCGGTTTTTGAAATCGGCAACACCCGTCTTTCTCTCGGTTCGATTGTCCAACTGATTTTGTTAGCGATCGCTGTCTTTATCGCTTCTCGCGCTACCAGCGAGTGGATTAAGCGGAAAATTCTGGTGCGGGTGAAATTGGATCGAGGAACGCGAGAAGCGATCGCAGCGGTCATCGGCTACCTTTTAGCCGGTTTCGGATTTATGATTGTCCTGCAAACGGCAGGCATCAACCTGAGTTCTCTAACAGTATTCGCTGGAGTGATTGGGATTGGGTTGGGATTTGGATTACAGAATTTATCCAGCAACTTTATCAGCGGATTGACGCTACTTTTTGAACAACCGATTAGAGCCGGAGACTTTATTGAAGTTGATGGTCTTTTAGGAACTGTAGAAAATATTTCTATTCGTTCTACAATTGTTCGGACACTGGATGGCGTTTTTGTCATCGTTCCCAATGTTCGATTTGTAGAAAACCATATTATTAACTGGACTTATAAAGACCCAAAGTGTCGCATCCACATCCCGATAGGAGTTGCCTATGGGAGCGAACCCATCTTAGTCACAGAGGCACTTTTAGCGGCTGCTCGAATGGAACCAGGCGTTTTATCTTCTCCTGCTCCTAAAGTTTGGTTTAAAAATTTTGGGGAAAGTTCTTTAAATTTTGAGCTATTAGTTTGGATCGATCGACCGCAGGGTAGCGATCCCATCAAAAGTTCTTTAAACTTTGCGATTGAGAATGAATTTCGCGACCGGGGAATCGAGATTCCTTTTCCCCAGAGGGATATCCACATTCGCAATTTAGAAGAAATAACGCATCGGTTTCATAAAACCAGCGCGACAGATGTTCCTAATGGCAAAGTCAATTCGCACAATAGTACTATCACACCCAACCCCAAAGTTCTTCCCAAATCCCCCGATAATTGGACGCTGCGCGATTTGTTGCGGAGAGTCACTTTCTTTGAGTCGTGTACGGATTTAGAACTGCGTCAATTGATTGAGTACGGATATCGACAACTGTATCCAAACGGACAGGCTGTTTGTCAAGAAAATGACCCTGGCGATTCATTTTATATTATTCTGACTGGCTCTGTAGAAGTCTTTTCTCAAAAAGCAGAGAAATATATTGCAACGCTTCACAAAGGGGAATTTTTTGGAGAAATTTCTTTGTTACTAGGAACTCCTCGCTCAGCAACAGTTCGCACTTTGGAAGATTCCATTTTGTTTGTCGTAGACCGCAACGACTTACAGAAGCTTTTAGTCACGCATCAGGAGTTAGCCGATCAGATTGCCCAAAAGTTATCAGAACGACAACAGGCGTTACGAGATTTGGGAATACTGACAGAAGAAGTCTCCGAACAGACTC
The DNA here is from genome assembly GCF_014695825.1 of Coleofasciculus sp. FACHB-542. NCBI lineage: Bacteria > Bacillati > Cyanobacteriota > Cyanophyceae > Coleofasciculales > Coleofasciculaceae > Coleofasciculus > Coleofasciculus sp. FACHB-542. The sequence goes on from NZ_JACJPB010000021.1 coordinate 131,072, forward strand.
CTTTAATCCGAATCAGACAACGAATTCAAAGCCTTTTTGGCATCTAAGAATTAATTCGCTTGAGATAGGCAATGGATTAAGTTTTGATTTAGGAATTCTGAGCGATCGCTACTTGATATCCTTTATTTATTTTCTCCACATTGAAGCAACTACAAGACTTTAAAAATTGAGTAAAGCTACCTTCTAAATTTAATTGTTTAATAATTTCAGTGATTGGCTGATTGTACTTTTTATGAAATTCTGCTCCTAAAGTTTCTAGGGGAATATATTTTTTTAAAGATTCAGACGCTAGACTATTTAACATATTTAATAACACTTGTTCCAGCTCAAGACAGGATGTGATTTTAGATAAAGAAGCGTGAGCGATCGCTACCTGATAACCTTGCCCATTTTTCTCAACTTTTAATTTAGAGCATGACTGTAAAAATTGGGTAAAATTAGTACCTGGTTTTAATTTTTTAACCAATGCAGTAGGGGATTGACCATAAACTTTCCTAAACTCTCCACCCAACGCCATTATTGAGATTTGAGCATCTAGGGACTGGACTTGCATTGCCTGAATAATATTTAAAACTGCATTTTCTAGTTCTGCTAGAGAAGTAATAGTAGATAAAGCTTGAAGTTTATCGTCTGATTGCTGTTCAAGTTTAGAATTTTCTGGCGCTTTTTGGGGTTCAACTAAAGTCTGATTCCCGGCTTGAGTTTTATCAGTTTTTAACTCAGGCTCTTGTTTAGTCGTTTTGGTCACTTGACCGACTTTAAATAGAGTTATATATACCTCAGAAGTTTCGGGGAGTTGATGTACTACAAAATCTGAGGGTTTATCTATGAAAATATCTTTATCAGTCTTACCGGGACTATAATTATCAACAACTTGATTGATAGTAATTTCGTACTTTTCGTAAAATAGCTGAGATAGGGTAGATAACTTTACCCACTGAATTTTAGCCCGTTCTTGTTCTTCGACAAGCAACGTTTTTAAATAACTAATACATTGCATTAATGGTGGAATAACGGGTAAGTGTTTAGGCGTATAAGTTTCAATTTCACCTGTTTTATAGTTAGATACAGTTATATTAGAACCGTGTCGAAAAACCCGATATACCGTTAACCCGTATTTCTGAAGATGGTTGCAAAGATTGGTCATCACCGTATCTGATGAACAAACTAAGACTTCCTTACCTTTTGGGTAGTGTTCCCGGATTGATAAGCCAACTGCTATCATTTTTCCATCAGCGTTATCTCTACCAGCAGGAACGTGAATTAAATCATAGCCGCGTTCATGCAATTCCGCATCTAATTTACCCATGCGCCGCCAATTGGCAAAGGCAATTTTAACTTGGATAAAGTAAGTACAGACGGTTGTTAAAAATTTTTCTGTTTCGGTATCGAGTTGTAAGTTTTCGGCATCCAAAAGCAAAATCGCGATATGTTGCTCTGGAATCAGCACTCGTGGCGCTTCTGCTGGATGTGAAAAGGCTGAGCCATTTCTGGGAGCTATTTCAGATGATGAATCGATTAAGATACGAAGTTTTTCTATTAATTTACTAGATATCGGTAATTCTAAACATTGAGGAGTTAAGATTAATCGCAGTAACTTTTGTACTGTTTTAATTAGTGTGTCTCTATCAGGTGCTTTGTTGAATTCTGTTTGCAATTTTAAGAGGAAGGAGGATTGGTAAGGAGCATCACTCCAGGGAACATTCCGGTACTTTTCAGTTAATAATTTTGGCTGCTGTTGCTGAATGAAAATAATGGATTGATAGATACAGAAGCTAATTTCATTAATAACAGCAGAATCATTGACCGAAGCCACACGAACGTTATCTGGCATAGTTTTTTTGGGTTATATTCAGGCGGCGTATCCCTAAAGTCTCTAGGGAGCGCTCTTAGGTTTAGGATTCCCCTCATAATAAAAGAAAGTGCTTTATACTTCTTAATCTTTACTATGGCAAGAGACTTGCGGGGATTCATCAAGCTACTGGAAGAACGAGGGCAGTTACGGAGAATCGATGCCCTAGTTGACCCAGATATGGAAATTGCTGAGATTTCTAACCGGATGTTACAACGCGGTGGCCCTGGGCTGCTATTTGAAAATGTAAAAGGGTCAGCTTATCCGGTAGCGGTGAACCTGATGGGTACAGTTGAACGGATTTGCTGGGCGATGAATATGCAGCATCCGTTGGAGTTGGAGGAACTGGGCAAAAAGCTGAGTATGTTGCAACAGCCGAAGCCACCGAAGAAGATTTCTCAGGCGGTGGAGTTTGGCAAGGTGCTATTTGATGTGCTGAAGGCGAAACCGGGGCGCGATTTTTTCCCAGCCTGTCAGCAAGTGGTTATCCAAGGTGATGATCTGGATCTGAACCAATTGCCGTTAATTCGTCCTTATTCTGGGGATGCTGGGAAGATAATCACGCTAGGGCTGGTCATTACCAAGGATTGCGAGACGGGTACGCCGAATGTGGGGGTGTACCGACTGCAACTGCAATCGCACAACACGATGACGGTGCATTGGCTATCGGTGAGGGGTGGTGCGAGACATCTACGCAAGGCGGCGGAACGGGGGAAAAAGTTGGAAGTTGCGATCGCACTCGGTGTTGACCCTCTGATCATCATGGCTGCGGCAACACCAATTCCAGTCGATTTATCAGAATGGCTGTTTGCGGGACTCTACGGCGGTTCTGGGGTGCAGTTGGCGAAGTGTAAGACGGTGGATTTAGAAGTGCCAGCCGACTCGGAATTTGTCCTAGAAGGCACGATTACACCAGGGGAAGTGCTGTCAGATGGACCATTTGGCGATCACATGGGTTATTACGGCGGTGTCGAGGATTCGCCGTTGATTCGCTTTCAGTGCATGACGCACCGCAAAGACCCAATATATATGACAACTTTTAGCGGTCGTCCGCCGAAAGAAGAAGCGATGATGGCGATCGCACTGAACCGCATCTACACGCCGATTTTGCGGCAACAAGTGTCAGAAATTGTTGATTTCTTCCTCCCAATGGAGGCGTTGAGTTATAAAGCGGCGATTATTTCCATTGATAAGGCATATCCGGGTCAGGCGCGACGTGCAGCCTTAGCTTTTTGGAGTGCGTTACCTCAGTTTACTTACACCAAGTTTGTGATTGTCGTAGATAAAGACATTAACATCCGCGATCCGCGTCAAGTGGTGTGGGCAATTAGTTCTAAAGTTGACCCGGTGCGTGATGTTTTCATTTTGCCGAATACGCCTTTTGATACTTTGGATTTCGCCAGCGAAAAAATTGGTTTAGGCGGACGCATGGGAATTGATGCGACTACGAAAATTCCTCCTGAAACCGAACATGAATGGGGCGAACCTTTGGAATCCGATCCAGATGTGGCGGCGATGGTGGAACGACGCTGGGCAGAGTATGGTTTAGCCGACTTGCAATTAGGAGAAGTTGATCCGAAATTGTTTGGCTACGATATGAAGTAATTGTTTGGCACCAGCACCAATGCTGGTGTTAAATAATTGGGAAAATTATGGCTAAAAAGGCGAACAAGACAGCATCAAAGCTAACCGTGGGATTAGCGCTAGCTAGCATGAGCTGGGTTATCAATACTGGCACGGCTAATCTTAGCGTATTAGCGCAACCAGTTAATGAAAAAAAATGCGATATTTCTGCCGTCGTCATAGACAAAGATCCGCAAGGTTTAAATGTGCGTAGCAGCCCAAGTAGTAATAGTCGAATTTTGGGAAAAATTCCCACATACGAGTCAGTTGAAATCATCGCTTCCTCTGGAAATTGGGTAAAAATTACGAATGCTTATAGAGAAATCGGCGGCTTTCAGGGAACTGGCTGGGTGTTTTTGTCCATGTTAGGCACTGCAACAAGGGGCTATGAAACGAATGGCGTTAATCTTTATGCCAGTCCCAGTCAGCAAAGCCGAAAAATTGCACGAGTTCCACGTAGAACCGATGTTAAATTAATAGGCTGTCAGGGACAATGGGCGCAGATTGAATATCGAGGTGTTAAGGGTTGGCTGAAAAGTGACGATCAATGTGGTGTAGGCACAACCTGTTCTTAATTGTTTTGCGGGGTTCAATAGATTAGGTTTATGAGCTAGTGCGATCGCTATCAGACGCAGATGTGGCTTGGGCTGATAAATTGTTCGATACGCAAGCTTTACGGTAGTTCAAGCTTGAAGAGGCGCGTAGGAGAAAGTCTGAGGCGATCGCGATCGCCTGCTGTGTCTTTTCTATCGCTTAAGTAAATTTTATTGAGAATAGACCCACGAAGCCCCAAGGTTGACTGCCTTGGGGTTTTGCTTTATCAATAATTTACAGGCGATCGCATATCCCAAACGGCTTACAGACGCAAATAGGCAGTTGAAGGCTTGAACTTGTAATCCATCTTAAAGCTCAGAGTTCTGAGTTTTAAGATGACACGAAACCACGAGGATTGCATTGCCCTTCTTGAACAAATTCGCTGGGGTGGAAAGCCAAAGTGTCCCTACTGCGAATCGACAAATGCTACAGCTATGAAGAATCAACGCAGATACCACTGTTATACTTGCTTCACTTCATATAGTGTTACAGTCGGTACTCTATTTCACAAAACTTATGTAGACTTGAACAAATGGTTTTTGGCAATTCCTCTTGTCCTAAATTCACCAGCAGGCATCAGTGGGCGTCAGCTTGCCAAGGAGATTGGGGTCAACAAGAATACAGCATCATATGTGATTTCGCGTATCCGTAAAGCAATAGAGGAAGAGCCGGAACTTCTAGAGGCGATTTTGAGAATCGAGCTTTAGCTCGTCATGCTCCCCGCAGGAATATATTCCATGCGGGGACAACTAGATATTTGGGGTGGAGATTAGAGCTTGGGGACTAGACAAAACTCTTCTCAATCCCCAATCCCTTCAGAAAGCTTGATCTATGGCTCTGTGCGATATAGGTTGTGTACATAGCCTTTAGTTCTCTATTCGGAGGCAGTTAGATGAAAAAAAAGTTTTTTGACCCGGAACGAGTCGCTTTTTTAGGGATTGGGTTCTCTGTCTATATTTTCTGTATTGCTTACACGTTGGGACAGGATAGCCGCAAGTTGACTGAGCTACAAAAGCTAATTTATCCTGTATTGTTCACTATCGGTGGAACATGGGGAGCCTATATTTTTAAATATGTTAATGATGTTAACGCCAAGATTGAGAGCGAAATTAAGAGCGAGTCGAATCAGGAAGCAGAAAGGAAAGCTAGCTTGTACTTGGCAAATTGGGTAAAAAATATAAATAATTTTAAGAGCATGCTAAAACCTTTAGAAAACAGTATAGGAACTAAAAAATATCAAGATATTATGACAAGTCTAGATGAGGTAAACATAACTTACGAGCAATATTTACAAAAGCGCCAAGCTGCTGATCATATAGTGAATTGGCTACAAAAAGAAGAAAACTTTGTATTATTTGTGCAAAATATAGTTGATGAAACTAAAAAACAATACCCAATTGAAGACCGATTATTGAAATTATTTTATGGAGATATTAGTGGGTGTGTAAAATGGTTGATGGACAGTGTGTTTAACATGGAGAAGAATCCAATTGACTTCAAGGATTATAGTATGAAACAGGCTTTAAATTCAGGCTTGCCCGATGCAATTGAAATATACAGATTTGCAATTAACCTCATCGAAAAACGAGGAAGGCTAAAAGAGCTATCAGGCAATACGAGTCTTCTTAATGAGTACCTTAACTACTTAAAAGAGCAGGTGTATAAATAGATTAAAAATTGAGAATATGCAAGACTTATCTCGTAGAAGAAATGATGAAAATACCTATTTTTAAGTTGTGAAAGCATTGTAATGTAGCAAGCTATACTACAATAGTATTGTAACCTTTATTTAGAGCTTGATTTTTTTCCATATATCAGTCGCCAACAGCCTCAACTGTAGTCCCATAGGAACTACATCCACATCTTTTAGCTTAGCACTAGGCAGTTCGGTTGGATTAGTTTTTTCAAAATCATCTATTGCAGCTTTGAGTTCAGTTTCAATAGAAGATAAATAGTCCTCTATAGCTGAAGATGTAGCTTTGTCTTTTAAGAGAGAGCGAATATGTGATGTAGCTTCTAAAAATTTGTCAAGAAGTTTTGGTAATTCATTACCAGGCTTTTGAGGTGGCTGATTACTTGGTGACATTTTATTACTACGGAACTAAAAGAATAGCAGGAAGCTTAAGTTGAGAACCTTCATTGTCAGCAACTTCCCACAAAGATAAATGTATTGATTTACTTTTAAAAAGTCATTATCTATGGCTAGGATACCGCTACTGTTTGTTGTCTAACTTGATTAAGGTTAAAATTATGAGGCTCTGAACCTATTGGGTGACTGAGCGATCGCATCCCCTTCACGCTTGCGCGATCGCTCTCCTCTGCCACAATAAAGAAAACTTTTACACAAAATATTCTTATGAGTACCCAAGTCACTCTTACCCTGCCAGATGAGGTTTACCGTAGAGCTGAGCGACTAGCACAACTGAGCAGCCGAGATGTCGCTGATGTCCTGGCAGATACAATTGAGCTTTCACTATCACCACTTGGTCTACACTCAGAAGCAATTAAACCAGTATCAGCTTTATTTGATGATGAAGTGATGGCTTTAGCGCAGCTTCAGATGGAACCGGATCAAGACCAAAGTCTGAGTAGACTGTTGGACAGACAACAAGATGGGACACTTACACAAACACAACGTTCCGAGTTACTAGCGCTGATGCAGGTTTACGAAGAAGGCTTGTTATAGAAAGCCCAAGCAATGAGTGAAGCAGTACGACGCGGCTTGATGGAACCTTGTCGAACGAGAGGGCTTTCGGGATGGTCAACACTTTCATGATTGTCAGTTTTACATCAGCAGTCAATCCCTGTGTGCCAACCAATTTCTAGCCGACACCATTGGACATTGGGGGATTGAAAACCGGCTCCATTGGGTTAGAGATGTTACCTTCGCTGAAGACTTTCCACCCCGACGCGGTGGCAATGCTCCGGTTAATTGGGCGATTTTACACAATTTTTTCATTACCATCGCCAGATTTCTTGGTTTCCGAACTATCCCTCAGGCGCAACGCGCTTTAGCCAATCAACTCTACCAAGTTTTTTCTCTTCTTGTATGAAACTACCCTGAAGGGAGGAGGGGCAGGGGTGGAGTTAAACTCCCCGTCTCCAGACGAGATTGATTGCGTCTGGAGACGATTCTCCGATTCATTTGCATCGTCTGGATAAATGGGCGATCGCTGCCACCAATGCTAATGGTTTCACTGGCTTCGCGACGTGTGTCTGAAAGCCAGCTTTGACAGCCCGCGAGCGATCTTCTTCTCTGGCATACGCTGTCAGAGCCAAAGCTGGAATTCCCTTTTGTTGTGCATCCAGCGCCCTAACTTTGCGGATAAAAGTATAGCCGTCCTCGTTCGACATATCGATGTCGCTCACCAGGACATCCGGACGCCAATCCGAAGCATCGTCAGTTAAGACTGCCATTGCCTCTTTTGCGGATGCAACTGCCATCACTTCGCCTCCGTAGTGTTGCAAGATAACCGTCAGCAACTCACGGGCGTCGGCTTCATCATCGACTACCAGCACTCGCAATCCGTTGAGTCCTGGAGGACACTCTGAGAGTCCTTCGTTGTCCCTTGTCCAGAATCCCTGCTCGATATCCTTTGGCTCGATGAGGACAGCGAGGATCGGCAGCTTTACTCTAAAGGTCGCGCCTTGTCCTTCTCCCGGACTTTGGGCAGAGACGGTACCTCCGTGCAGTTCTATCAAGTGGCGGGCGACGGCTAACCCCAGTCCCAGTCCGCCGTATGACCGGGTGATGGAGCTATCGGCTTGACGGAAACGATCGAACACATAGGGGAGAAAGTCGGCAGCGATTCCCTGTCCGGTGTCGCTGACTTGAATCTCAACCCAAGAGTTGCTCCGCTCCAGCCGCACCTCGACTCGCCCCCGTTTGGGTGTAAACTTGACTGCATTCGACAGTAAATTCCATACAACTTGCTGCAAGCGGTCGGGATCGCCGCAGATTAGCCCTGCGGAGGAATCAAGAAAAGACTCCAATCGAATCGACTTGGCACTAGCCGCCGGTTGGATGGTCGCGATCGCAGCTTCAATGACGGAGGATAGCTCTAGCGGACGGACATAAAGGCGAAATTTCCCCTGAATAATCCGCGAAACATCCAGCAAATCCTCAATTAGCTGTGTTTGCAACCGAGCATTACGCTCAATTGTCTCCATTGCCCGCACAATAATCGCTTCGTCAAGCTTCCGAGTCCGAAGCAACTGAGTCCATCCCAGCATTGAGTTGAGGGGGGTGCGAAGCTCGTGAGAGAGGGTTGCTAAGAACTCATCCTTCAGGCGATTGGTTTCTTCAGCTGCCATTCTCGCCTGTTGTTCGTAAACTAGCAGTTTTTCGCGCTCTTGTTCGGCTTGCTTGCGCTCGGTAATGTCTATACAAGAGCCGATATAACCGACAAAGCTCCCGCCTGGAGTCAGCCGGGGAACGCCTCGATCGAAAACCCAGCGATACTCGCCATCAAAGCGCCTCAGGCGGTATTCCATTTCAAAATTTTCGCGGGCATCAAAGGCAGTGCGGTATGTTTCTACACACTGCTGAAGATCGTCAGGATGGAGGCTTTGCGTCCACCCCATGCCGATTGATTCTTCTAAAGTCCTGCCAGTAAAGTTGAGCCAGCCTTTATTAAAATAATTACAAGTTTTGTCGCAATCGCACATCCACAACATCACGGGAGCCATATCTGCCATCAGGCGAAATCGTTGTTCGCTTTCCCGCAGCGACTCCTGCGATCGCTGGCGCTCGGTAATGTCGCGGTAAGCGATCGCGATACCCGCTACACTCTTCACATCTAGTAAATTATTGGCGATCGCTTCAAAATCTCGCCAAGAGCCATCGACTTTCTGGAGGCGAAACTGTGCGGTAATTTTGCTAGTTGGAGATTTGCTAGTTGGAGAATTCAGTGCATCTGCTAATAGTTTCTCTGCCTGAGAGCGATCGCTCGGATGAACAATTTCAATTGCTTTTTTCGAGAGCCAATTTTCCGGTTCGTAGCCCAAAATCGATTGAATGGAGGCACTGGTGTAGCGAATTGTGCCATCAGCTGCAACAATCACAAGAATGTCAGAGGCATTCTGCGCTAAAGCCCGGAATCGCTCTTCGCTTTCCCGCAGTGCCTCTGCTCTGGCAAGCTCAATTTTCAGCCGTCGATCGAAGACAGAACCCAGCAGCGCTAGCGCTAGCACGATCGTCGTGGCAATTCCAATTTCAACTGCCAGCCAAGAATTGTCCATCATCAGCGACAACTCCATCCCGGAGGGATTGGTTGATTGATAGCTTACCGCTGCCATCCCGGTATAGTGCATCCCTGCGATCGCGCATCCCATGACAATCGCGCTGCCGATCTTTCGCAAGTTCCCGGTTAATGTCGCCGCTGTACGCAGATGAAAAGCTAACCACAAGGCGATCCAGGAAGCACTAATGGCGATCGCCATCGAAACTGCTACCAGTCTAAGGTCATAGGTAACGGTCGCTTCTAACCGCATCCCCGCCATGCCTGTATAGTGCATCGCGGCAATGCCACAGCCCATGAAAATGCCACCTGCGAGTAATCTTCGCCAACCCATTTGTTCGCGGCTAACGATATACAAAGCTGCGGCGGAAGCGATCGCTGCGACTCCCATCGAAACCAAGACGGTGGGGAAATCGTAAGCCATTGAGATTGGCAGGCAATAGGCGAGCATTCCGATAAAATGCATCGACCAAATGCCACTTCCCATCGCGATCGCACCTCCCGCTAGCCACAGCTTCCGCCCACGTCCTTGAGCCGCCGTGACTCGTCCCGCTAAATCCAGCGCCGTGTAGGAAGCCGCGATCGCGATCGCCATCGAAAGCCCAACCAGACGTAAATCGTAGGTTGCTATCATCTCTTGGGCTGCATCATTGATTCCCTTCATCTCTATACTGAACGCTGAGATTGTGGTGGCAGTCGCAATTTCTCACGATCGGATTGCCTGATTCAAGTGTTTAAATTTTATCGGAGCAGCGGTTGAAAACTGTTTAACCTTCAGGAATAGCCTGAGTATATCTTCCTATGAGTTAATCTTATGGAAATCGAGGAGAAGGAACAGAGAACGAGGTAGAATGCCCCTGCACCCCTACCCTTTTTACTTGTCCTTTTTCACCTGCCTTTTTTACTTCTGGCGTTCGCCATTTTTGCCAAACCGAGTTTCTTGTAACGTTGTGCCAATGCCTTGAATGATGCCGCGTCCAATTAAGCCAATGCCTCTGCCGATTACTTGCGTGAGGACGTAAACAACACCGCTACCTAGGAAGGCAACCGTTGAGCGCAGACGTGGCGCGATCGCATCTCTAGTTTCTAGCGCTAACGTACAAGCGAGTTGGGCACCCCTGAGTTGCTGTAATTCATTAGTGCGGGGGGCATAAATAGAGATTTTTTTGATTCCAATGCCACCTAGCGCTAGCAGAAGATATCGGCTTTCAAAAATTGCGGTTGGCTCACCCACATATCTTTCTAAACGATATTTCCACGATAGATTGTTCCGAAATCGAGCAATTTCCCGCGATGAAATTAACCGTCTATCGTAAAAAATCTGCTTAATTGCTTCCACATCTGCGAAATAGTTCAGCAGGGGTTGGACAACGCTATTGGCAATTTGAATTAATAAATTCTCCAAGATAACTTCTGCTCGATCCCGCGCTTCCGGTGTCCCAAAAGAGTAGGAAACATTATCAATCATCAGCGGAGTTTGAAAAAGCAAATAGTTGATGATTTCGACAACCAGAGGAATTTTATCTAGAAAAGATTGTTGAATAATTGTTGCATCCTGTAACAATGTATTGACAATATCTACTTCAAGGTTTCCAACTTGGATTGTGCAATATTTGCCAAAAAAATCAGTGGTAGACGCTTGCCACAAATCCCGCAGAATCAGCGAGTGCTTCAGAGCGATCGCTTCCGGCTGTAGCTGGGAAAAGCGCAGTTCCTCTAAGACATCCTCGAATTTACGCAAGATCAGATAAAGCAATTCCCGTTTCTTTTCTTCCAGCAGAATATCAATTTCCAACGGAGAGCCAGTCAGATTTTTTAGCCCAAATTGAAGTTTATTTAAAGTAGCGTCTAGCAGGGGGCTGAGGATCGAGGATTCAGAAAGTGCTGAGGACTGAGTCGCGAGTGTTGAGTCTAACGAGGGATTATTTCTTCTCCTCGGTTCCGGGGTAGGGAGAGGAATCCCACTGCGGCGATCGCGACTTCCCGATCTAGGTGGGTTGAGGAGGTCATTCGGGTTTTCCTCAGGGGGGTCAGTAAAACCCGTCCCTGCCACCTGATTTCTTGCGCCGGTCGTCGCCACAGGTAACAGCTGATTGACCAGCCAACGGGCTGTCCGCAATTCTCGTCGCCGTCCCGTTAGGATGAACCAGTCTAGTGTCGAAAGATTGGGGTTTTGTACTTGGTTTGTCACCTGGGCGATCGCGGTATCGATTTGCCGTAGTCCCGACTGACGGATTTGCCAGAGCAAGGATGAACGACTTTGTATGACATCTGAGGCTTCTACAGGCGCGTCGTTTTGCGTCTGTACGAGTTCTGACCAGCAAACTTCCCCAACGGCTACCTGACGAAGCGCTGGCACCAGAACCGAGAGATCGGTGCCTTTGGGGCAATAGCCCTCGACGCCTAGGGTTCTGGCTGCTATCAGTTCCTCTGGCGTGAGTCGTTGGCTGAGAAGGAATATCGGTAATTTCGGGAATTGCGTCTTTAATTCCTGGCACAGCTGCAACCCGATCGATCCCCCCAAAGACAAGTTAGAGCGACCTAAGTTTAGTTCTAAAATCACCAGATTTGGAGCGTTGTCTGTACCAACTCCATCTGCCAACGTCTGCAAAGCGTCAGCAACGCTATCCGCCTCGGCAACGACTTGTAGGTCGGGAAACGACGCCAAAGCGGTGCTAAGACCCAACCGAAAAATCGGGTCATCATCGATTAGCATCAACTTGAAGCGGCGAACAGTCCCAAGGGTATCCGCTACGCGATCGCTCATCAACAACCTCCTGCTTCACACCGCTTTCTCCCTGCTATAACAGATTACTCATTCCAGGGGCGATGCGAACAGAGCGCGATCGCGTACCTTGGAAGCGAGGATAACGCCTCGCGCAGAAAAAGTCAGTTCGCCACGCTTGTACTTTCCCTTGTATTTTCCACAGAGCGCGATCGCTGCTATCTAACTATTTTTTTGGGAAATTTATCTTAAATCGTCCTAATTTAATCTTCCCCTCTTTTTAGTTCAAGCTAAAGAAAAAGTTGTAGATTTTATAGTGGACAAGACCCACGAAATGTGATTAGGGCGGGCATTGCTCCCCCTGCTACTACAGAAACATCATCATCTAGTTCTTGTATTGAAAATTGAGTGGCTATTTCTATAGTCAGATATTTAGCAATTAGAAGCTCTAACTATAGAATTATGCTCAGACTCGACATCTCCTATAAGCTAACGAAGACATACAAAAGCTGGAAATCATTCAAAGCAAGAAGCTTTGGATGAATCATAAATAGGAGGCTTTCTAAGCCACAAACGGTGCATTTATGAGCATCTTGTGTTTTTGAAAGAGGAACTGACGCTGATGACAGCAAAATTTTTTAAGTCAACCATCAAATCCCTGAGCATTCTTTCTGCGGTTGCCTCGCTCCCGCTACTCTTGAACGGGATGAGTGCAAACGCTGCCGGGATTAGTGCTTCTCAGATCAACCCTGAGATCGAAGAAATGCCCATTGATATGCACGGTGGGAGCTATGAACAGCCAACAAGACAAGCGCAGCTGATTCCCGATCCCACCGGGCGTAATGAAGGGCCAACTGTGCCCGCTGAAAACATAGCACCTGCAAAATTTAATCCCCTTGCCCGCTATTCTCCCTCACCCGCGCCGATGCTAAAAAGCGGTAGTCAGGGAGCAGTAGTGACAGAAGTTCAGACAGTATTAAAAGATCGAGGACTCTATAAAGGCGGAATTGATGGCGTATATGGGTCGCAAACGCGCTCAGCCGTCATCGCCTTCCAGCAGTCGAGAAACTTAAGCCCGGATGGGATCGTTGGCCCTCGGACTTGGGAAGCGATGATTGCAGCTTAAAGCAGATACAGAACGATGGGCACGCTCCTGCTGGAGAGTGCCAATAAAAGAGAAAATGCTGAAAAAGTCAAGCAGCTAAACAAACAAAGGCTGCCTATGCAGCCTTTGTTTGTTTAGCCCCAGGATGAGAGGCTGGGGGGAATTGTCCAAACCTTGGGAAACTTTACTGTCCCTTCTCGGTGAGGGAGATCGACAGCGTCAATAATTCCCCTCCGGCTCACTATTCGTTTGAGATTCAGAGGAACTGTCTTCGATAGACTGCTGAAGTTCAGCTGCCTTTTGTCTTTCTATTAAAATGGCTTCTCGTTCAGATGCCCAACGAGCGATCGCTCCTTGCGCTTCTCGATACAGTGCCCGACCGTAGCGAATCCTAGAAGCCTTATTAATTGCCGCAGTGAGCCGCCCATTAGCCGCTAAAGCGTTCGCCTCGTTAAGAATCGGCGTATCTTCAGCGATTTGAATTTGTGTTACCCAATCGCTCAGCGATGCCTGTGCCTCAGAGTACAAAGCACGTCCAGGAGCGATTTTGGAGGCAGCTGCAACCGCCGCCTGGAGATTTCCCTGCTGAGCCAAACCTTTCGCTAAATCTAGGATCGGTCGGTCTTCCATCGTTTGGATAGCTTTCGTCCATTGGGCGATATAGGTTTGTGCCTCTATCCGCAAAGGCTGACCCAGCTTAATCCGGCTTCCCTCCTCAACCGCCGCCCTCAAACTTTCTAGAGTTCCCGGTGTTGCCAGCTGTTTGGATCGGGCAAGGGCGATTCGGTCTTGAATTTGTTGAATTTGCTTCCGCCAGTGGGCAATTTGAGTTTGGGCTTCGATGCGTCCGGGTCGTTTGGGCGCGATCGCTTGGGCTTGGCTAATCGCAAATTCAAATGCCAACGGTTGATCGAAGCTGGCTATTGTTTCGGCAAATTGCATTTGCAGCCGATCTTGTAAATTAGATTGCCAAAGCGCCTCGGTCACTCGTGCTTGCTGGCGAAGCGGACTTTTTGGGGAAATCTGACGCAGCGCCGCTTGCGCCTCTAGGAAGCTGAGGATTTTATTTTCCTGAGCAACTGCATAAGAACGACTCAGTTGAATCCAATCTTGAGCTTCCTTATAAACTGAAGTCTTCGGAGGAATCAGCTGGGCGGCGGTAATAGCACGGTCAAACTCTTCCTTCTCGAAATGCTCGGCAGTTATTTTTAGCAACTCCTGGCTCCAGAGATTGATTTCGGCTTTTGCCTTTGATTTGACATAGGTGTTGGGGTTCACCTTTCCTGCCAGGGCGATCGCTGGCGCGTATCCCTCAGGTGTCTTGGCTTCGGCAAATGTCTGCGCCTCTTCTAACTGTTGCCAAGCTTTTTTTTCCTGAGTCATCCGATCGATCAGTTTATCCAGTTGTTTTTGATCCCAGTAGCGGTTATCGAGGCGAGACAAAGCCTGTATTTGCAAAGAAGCTTCAAACCACTTTTGTTCTTTTAAAGTTGCTAAGAATTTTTTGGTAATCTCCTGACCCTGCCGCCAATCCCCTTGCCATTGTTTCATTGCTGCTTGCACCTCTGGATACAGGGGGCTAGAGGAGGGAATTTGGCGGGCAATGGCGATCGCTCCCTTTAAATCTCCTTGGTCAATTCTCTGACGGGCGATCGCCAAGAGCGATCGCGACCAGTCTTCCATCAGCCGAGTCGCTTCTGGATACACCGGGTTATCGGGGGACAAGCTCTTGACGAACTTCATTGCCTCCACCAGCTGCTCTAACTTGCCCGACTGAGCCGCCTGCTGGGCGCAAGTCAACCGATCCATTTCCGGAGCCAAAGGCGACATATTTTTACAGTTAACTTGGGGAGGAATCGTTGCCAGCAAGAAGAAAGCCGCGAGTGCCGTCCCACCCAACCCGAAGATGATACTCAGCCACAACAGCCACCACTGCCAAATCTTATTTCGCCGTCTCAGCGGTGTCAGAGGCGGCTGCATCGCTGAGGCAGGGGCTTCAGTTTGCTCCGCATCCTCGTCCCGGAGCTTGGTGGCAGATGCGCTGGCATTCGAGACGACTCTAATTACCAGTTTGCGTCCCTGCCGTTGCCGCAATCGGTTTGCCGTGCGTACTTGAAATTCATGTAATTGTCTTTTCACTACCATCTCACTACCACTACCCTTGAGTCCTCGTTTTGCTGCTCCTGCTTGATGACATCGATCCGGAGCCGAATCGCCGTCAGCGTAAAGGGTCTAAAACTGATAATAAAAGCTTTAAGTTTGTAGGGGTAAAGCTTTTGTGAGTGAATTTAGAGATCGAGCTGATTTTTTGCACCCGTGCTTCGCTCTTACATAAGTTATCCTGAAATTCAACTCAATTAGGGATGATGAAAAACAGCTTCTACCCCATTCATCACGATTGGTCGGCACACCAGCCGCCTACACTCCCGATAACATGACTAATAAGTGGCATATTGAGTTATTTCCTAGAATTGAGGTGGGATGAGCCTTAGCATTCGGCATTGGCTGGCGGAACGCAACATTGAACTGGCAACCTTGAGGCACCCAGGCACTCAGATTGCCGGAATTGCCTTTCGCATTGTCCGGGATATGGAACTCAAGAGCCTGACACCTTTTGATATTAGTGTCTTAGCGGAAGTCTTAGAACTACCTTTGAGAGCAGCTTGGGAAGTGGCAGGCGTAGCTTCCCAACTTTGTGTGGGGTTGCTGCGTATCCTGAGTCAAAAAAAGCCCCTGAAGCGCAACGAAGGAACCTGGCTAACTTTCCAAATTGCTTACCTGAACGCCTTACAAGGAATTTTAGAACAAGAATCTCAACTGAGAAGACCGTGGTTATCTCGTGCAGGCGTCCCAGGCGAGTCAGAAGACTTGTACGGGCAGGTCTGGGATGCGCCCCTTTCCGATCCCCAGTTGCAAGCCTTACTGAAAACTTTGCGTCCCGGACGCCTCACCGATAGTCAGGCAGAACAAGCGCTGAGTATGGTGGGCGACTCCTTTCTCGTGCAGCAGATGAACAGTACCGGCATTGCCTGGTTGATCGCCAATGGTGCCGAGGAAACAGAAGCCAAGTTAATCGCCCAACGCCTGGTTCACGGACTCCCAGGATATTTACTTGCCGCGATCGCTGAAAATGCCTTGCCGCTGGCACAATTACAGAAATTTGTCCAGCTAGGGAATTTATCAACTTGGCAGGATACTCCTGGGGCGGGAAACCCGGAGCGGAAGCGCTCTGGGTTCTCAACTACTTTGAATTTTGAGGCAAATCAAAACTCAGACTTAAACACGCCACAATTTTCGCTGAACCTCGAACGAGAACGCTATCGAGCCAGCCTTCTACAATCTTTGAGCGAACCGTTACTGGCAGAACCTTTTGCCCTAAAGGATTTATACGTCCCCTTGAAGGGAGTGCTGCTCGAAGAAAGCTCCACCCGGTTAGAGACGAAAAATCCCAAGTCAGATCCGACCACGACACCGCTTGCCGCTAACGCCGTACCTGCGAAACCCGTGGATTTAATGGAGTGGGTCACGGCTCAGCTAAATGATACGACCAGCATTGCGGCGATCGAGAGTCTTCCGGGCACGGGCAAGACCAGTTTTTGCCAAATATTGGCATCAACCGTTGCTCAGGAGCTTTACCCTAGATGGATGCCAGCGTTTATCCGACTCAAGGACGCTACCTTGGGGCAAACTTTGGAGCAAACCCTGAACTCTGCCTTCCCTTGGGGCAGATTTACAGATGCAGATGGTTGGCTTTCACCAATGCATCCTCCTTGCTTGTTGATTCTGGATGGCTTGGATGAATTGCCCCGCTCAAGCCACGCAGGGCGTCATTACCATGCCTTCCTGAACCAGCTGATGCAGTTTCAAGGGGAAGCAATGGCGTCTTTTGAGGGCACGCCCCGCCACAAGATTATTCTGACCAGCCGGACAACTGGGAGAGAAGGAGAATATTTCGATCTTGCCTCTACTCTGATACCTTTGCCCCACGATTTGCGGCGGCGGATTGCAATTCAGCCAATGGAACACGAGGAGTTCCGGGAGTGGTTCAAGCAGTGGTCGAAACTGCAATCGAAAGCGATCGCTCAAGGATATTTCGCCTTTGTCAAAGAAAGAGGCGGCTTTTCGACTCGTCCCGTTGGCACCCCAGGCGCTGCTAACGTACTCGCCGCCCTCGTCCGCAAGCCTTTGATGCTCTATCTACTGGGTATCTTGCATCGAGATGGACTGCTCAACGACACGATCTTTCACCTGACATTACCCCAAGCGAAGTTTGAAATTTACGACCGGATTTGCCGCTGGCTTTTGGCATACCCCGAAGCTGGCAGCGGTTCCATGCCTTTTGTGATTCGGGAAGGTCTGGCTCATGCTTACCGCAGCAATGATGCGATCGCTCATCTCCTGCAAAACCGACGCCCCCAAGACCTACGCCACCAGATGCAAGTGGCGGCACTGACCATTCTGCAAACAGGTCGCCATCAAGCCCCCCAATCCGCTGTAGAGGCGACCTTTACCAGAATGGTGACGGAGTCACAGAAACCGATAAACCCCCGCTTACAGCCGTCAGATGACACCCTGCCAGCCTTTTTCTTCCACACTCATCACTCAGCGATCGAGTTTTCTCACCGCAACCTGGGAGAATATCTCTGCGCTGAAGAAATTGCCACTCAGCTGCAAGCCCTCACCCTACCAGTCCAAGATACCTACGGTGAATTCACCTTTGCGATCCACTCGCCGGTTAATGTAGCCCAGCATCTTTATCAATTACTGGGTTATGGCGTATTGTCAGTTGAAATCGAAGACATGGTAATTGAGCGACTGCGGCGGATTTTTGAGCGCAACCCGGCTCAGTTTAGCTTCAATGTTTTGTTTGAACGCCTCTATCGGTTTTACCGCACCTACTGTCGAGGTCGCTGGCTAGATGAAGGAATCGCCCACCAGTGTCATACCCAGTTGCAGGCGTTGCACAACCCCTTAAAAATCTTGCAAATCGATGCCGCCGTTGGGCTGAATGTCTTCTTGTTGCTCAGCGCGATCGCAAAGCAGATGCGCGAAGCACATCTCGGTCATCGGGCAACGCAGATTTCTTTCTGGCCTTGCGGCAACCCCGACCTGCCATCTGAATTTGACGCCGAAGCACTGCTGACTTTAATCGGTCGCACTGTTGTCCTATCTCCCACCGCCTTTTGGCAGAGGGCGCGGCACAGCCTCAGTCAATTACAGCTACGCTCTGCCTGTTTGAATCATGCTCTGTTAGCAGAGGCTAACCTCTGGCAAACTAATCTGTTAGCGGCTGAGCTAGCAGGAGCCAATTTAGCAGGTGCCAACCTCCAGCAAGCTAATTTGTCTTGGGCGAATCTCTCCGGTGCTGACTTATCAGGAGCCAATCTTGCTGGAGCAAGGCTTGAAGGGGCAAACTTAACCGGCGCTAACCTGCAAAGAACTAATCTTACGTTAGCGAACATCACTCATGCTTGTCTGTTTCAAGCCCAGTTAGATGACCAGAACCACTACTTTGCCAGGAAAAATGGTGCCCTATTTTCCTTGGAAGAGTTCCAGGCATACATTCAAAGATTACCCCGTCTCAAACAGGCTGGAAGCGCTCAGGACAAAGGCAGTGCAGATTCTGAACCTACAGTGTTTCTGATAGAAAGTGCCGAAGGAGAACCGATGTTGCCAGAAGCACCTACGGAGGACGAAGACGATGAAACGGTGATTGCAGAAACTTCTTCTACCCTAGGGGAACCCTTAGCATTCCAAGAAGCTCCGAAGGTAGATTCCCAATACGATGATGAGACGGCGCTAGTAGAAAACCCTCAACTAAGCAATTAGCTGTTGAGGGTGTTAAAAACTCTAGAACCCTATGAAGTATTCGTTAGGTTTCGCTAACGCCCAATTCCACTTACTAGCGCTAGTGGGTTTATTTGTAAATGTTAGGTAAAGGAAATTTGGAGCAGCGATTTAATCTCCAGTTTTCCCACCCTCAGTTAGCCCACTTAATCAAACTAGACAGCCTGCTACAAGCGTTTTTCACTAAACTTTAATCAGCCTGTAGTTACGCAATATTTTCCGTCCCTACAAACGGTTTAAAAAATTATTGATATAGCAGCAATCGGTGTTAAAAAGTGGATTCTACCGTCTACTGATTACCCGTTCTCCGCTTGAGACCCAGATTCCGGTAATTTGTACCCGTAGAAGTTAATGCAATATTCACTAATCCGAACCCCTGTTTGTTGTTCAATTTCTTTAAGCAGGGTTTCAGGCAGTTCTACATAAACATCTAAAATCTGATTGGTATCCAGACAGTTTACGTGGCTGTGAGCGTCGCTGATATTGCCGTACAAACGGCCATCCGCACGCTCAATACACTCAATAATGCCTTGAACCGATAGCGCTTCTAAATTTTGATACACGGATGTATGACCGATGTCCTTACCTTGGTGGTTCAAGCGGTCATAAATTTCTCGCGCCGACAGGTGTTCTTTCGCTTGCCACAGCAATTCCAGAATGAAGCGGCGTTGACGGCTCACGCGCATACCCAGCGCTTGACACCGATTTAAGGCATCCTCTAACGAGCGAATAGGTTTAACCGCTGCCGCTTCTTTTTGCATACTTTAGACTTTGACACGCTTGCCTGCTAATCCAAACTCATTTCCACTTTAACCTAGCTATTCTCGGAATGTCCACCGTCCCAATATTCTAGGACAGCACTATCGAGTGCACCCGGTTAATTGATTCTATTGTTGCAGTAAATTTTCTTCTAGAAGGCGGGCGATCATGGCGGTTCTAGAAGTGACACCTAACTTGCCAAAAATCCGGCGTAAATAGGTAGCAACTGTCCAATGAGTGATGCCTAATTGATTTCCAATGCACTTGTTGGGAAGACCCTGTGCGACCAATCGGGCAATCCGCTGTTCTTGGGGGCTGAGGCTAATCCCGCGTTCTGACTTGGGGCGACAACGCACCAGATAATAGTGGGTTCCGTCAACATCAGATTCAAAGATTACTTCATCCACCGTCTGCTCAGATTTTTGAATCCCTTTGGATGGACTAACAGAATCAACTTGTTCTACAAGGTGCTTGAGCATTTCTTGGGGGATCATTGCCTCTCCTTGTTCTTTGGTTTTCATTTAACGATCAAAACTCGTAATTTCACGCAAAGTATCAGGAGTAGATGCCCGATCTTTATCAAATCTTCACAAAGCCTTGTGGAAAATACTTACTTCCTGACATAGTGCTGCTACAGGAAAATTGAGATGGATTTCGGAGATGGATGAATCCCCCAGATTTTTTGCTGAATGCATCGTATCCGCTCTATCCCTCTTCTGTCACTTTCCGGAGAAGCAAGTAGTAAATCAGTTAAATTATCCAGAAGCCAAACCGGGTTTAAATTGATTCATTGCAGCAATTAAATGATTAAATCCCAGCAAT
>NZ_JACJPB010000022.1:0-28553 GCF_014695825.1 Coleofasciculus sp. FACHB-542
GCAAGGGGGCATGGCGGCGGGAGTTGTCTCTTTCATTTATCACACCATAACGTGAAATGGTTGCCATGTCTGTATTATACCTTTTTAGAGTCTTGTTTTTCGTTTAAGCACCGTTACTCACTTAGGAACAACAACTCGCTATGCCAGCAGGAAGAAGTGCTGTTGACTTCCCGAACTGGGGGTATTTTACAAAGGGCAAGCAAATTTTTCAAACGCCTGACTTCGCCAAGTGTCAACTACTCTAACAACAGATCGAGAATACCTCTAACGATTGGTGTGTATCCTTTCCAGGAATTCAGTAATGGGGAATTATTGTATCCGACTAGGATGATCCTCAACCAGTGGAAGCGATCGCCTGCCGGGGTCAGAAAAAAATAATGATGTTTTGTAACAAAAATTCTAGTTCTTGCATAAAAACCAGAATTTGACCGATATCTATACAGAGGGGACGGGTCTACTGATAAGCAGACCCTCGTTAACAACCCTCCAATCCTCTCCCACGTCGTCCATAGGAGCCTCTAGAATGACTGATTAAATGAACTGTTGGCAAAAATGCCATCATCGATGTGTTGGCGTCGATCGGCACTATAAGGCAGCCAGGAATAGAAGTACACCTTCCTGATTCCTTGTGTGAGACTCATTGGGATTATTCTTAAGCGCCAATCAAAACGAAAGTTACGCTCGATATTACGCAGAGAATAAATCTGATCAAGTGTCTACTCAGGTGACTTATTTTGTGCTGAAGAATTAAGGTCGTTGAATTGTCTGAGTGCATACCGGGCAACTGCTAAACTCAACCGTGCCCGTTCGCTCTCCGATAACTCATCCCACTCAACTGGACGGGCAATTTCAGCTTCCGAGCCTCGCATAGCGGAAGCCAAAGGACGCGCCCATACCTGCAACACATCTTCTCCCCATTCCGGAAGCAGCTCCTGAACGCACTGTACCATCTGATCTGCGATTGACAGAGGGCTTGATACAACCTGTTGGGCTTTGTGAGCGATCGCATCCAGCCAAGCTTGGGGAACGCGGGCAGCAAACCGCTCGCTTAAACTAGATGTCACTGCGATCGCTGCTGTCGGCGCAACTGCCACATTTGTATTTGCCCAGCATTCATCGAACTTTGCATAGAGTGCTTGCGACCCCCTACTAATTTCTTCATCTAACCATCCCTCAAGTTCAAATCCTTGTTCCAGCTCTGTCCAATAGGCTTCCACATTTGGATCGGCTGGATTCCAGGGATAGGGAGCTTCTTCAGGCTGGAGGAGTGCCTCTAGTAGTTCTGCTTGCACTTGAGAAAGAGAATTCTCATAAAATCCTTCGATTGATTTCCTTGCCATCATGATGCTCCTGTGTATTGATATACCGTTCTTGGCAGGGGTAGCTACAGCGGCACTTTGGCGAGTTCCGTAAATATTATTTAGCACTCAGTATTCTGTAGGGCGATCGCTTTTAGCGCGCTCTAGAACTTCGCACTATCTTGAATAATGAACTCCCAAGTTTGACCCTGCATACTCCCAAACTTTATCTGGTCTCCCGATTGCAAAGGCACTTCCGGATGATAGACTTTCTGCCATCCACTAGGTCTTAGAATGAACGTGCCGTAGCGAGATTTATCTTTTAGAAAGTAAGTAAGTTTACCGTCTGGGAGAGCATCACAAATAATTTCAGCGTGTTGCCGAGAAACTTCCTGTTTTTCAATCACCAAGTCGTTTCCCTTGGGATTCCGTCCCACTCGCAAACTCGTGCCACTAATTGGCGAAACTTTGCTAGTTACTCCTAACGGACGAAGATAGGCAGATGGAGTAGATAAATCGTGCCCAGATGACTTCACATCCACCGGCAGTATCGTCACTTCCTCGCCAATCGGTCGAATCAACTCACCCTCAAAATCTGGGTGCATATACAGAACCGGCAAAGTCCAGGCTGGTTGGTTGAACTTGTAAAGCGTCAACAACTTTTGCCTTGCTACCGCCACCGCCTCATCAATGGGCATCCGTGCTGCCAGAGCTTGTGCAAAAGCCTGAATAAACGACAGAGCCTCCTCGTCGGCAATCGAGTCGCGCATTCCCAAAACTGCTGGAACACCGTGATGGATTAATACCTCTGCCAAACTGCTGCGCGGCAAACTTTGTTGGTTGTGCCGCTCTGGTTGAGCGCCCCAACAAGCATTAAAAACCGCCAGCGTCACCTGACAGCGAACCAAAACCTGGGCTAACTCCGTGCCATTTATCCTGGCATCAGGTCGCAGAAACAATAATCCACCATCCGCTGCCGGGACGCCATGACCGGCATAGAACAAGATGTTGTAATTTTCTGTTTCCAGACGTGAAATCAATTCTGCTTTTGTAGGTTGTAAAAGCGTATCTACCTGGCACAGAACTGTTGCACCAGTATGTTCGCCATCTGGGTGTAAGTCTGGTCGTCCGCAGCGTTCCAAAATATTAGCCAGCGCCTCCGCTTCTTGTTCCAGCTGCAAGCTGGGAGCGACTTCGCTTTCTGTATCGTGTCCCAGTACCAACAGGATGTTTAAAGCCTGCTCTAAGCGCTGGGGTGGAAGCGGGTCAACCGCATTGCTGGTACGACTAAACAATAGTTGTTGTGATAGAGAAATCGCTTGTTTCCCAGGTTCGGGCTGCATAATTTCCCAAGGCACAGGAATTAAGTCTGGGTCTCGAATTTCTAAGCGCAGCCGCAGACGTTTTTTCTGCCCAATTGCAATTCCCTGACTTTGAGCGAAACTATTTTGAATTTCCCCGTCAAATAACCACTTCCAGAGGCTAATCCCTAAATCTTGCATCAAACGAGCCGTATACGGAAGTGCTTGACCGTTAACATTCAGGGCGTCGAGTGGAACTGTCAAGGCGGGAGGGTTTGCCTGATGTACCAGCGGAACATCAGGGAGTCCCCGTGGGGAAAACATTTCCTGCCATGCCAGCCACTTTTGGGTCAACATTTCAGGCCACGTACAGTCATGCAGAACGTGACCACCCGGACAGGGTGCTTTCATCACCCAAATGGCAAAATGTTCTGCCCCAAGGGAAGTTTTGGAGAGCCGATTGATGGCTAAACTGAGGCAGGGATTCTCAGACTGGGACATTCTAAAGACATTAACCTTAAACCTAGCACTATACGAGGTTTTTTATCAGTCTACCCGAACAACAGGGGAATACTCACCGAATATTCTTCACTCGCTCTTATCACCTCAAATAGGGTAAACAAGGTTATTGAAGAGATATTTTAGCTTTAGCGATTCACTATCAATCGTTTTTGGGCAGTGAATCGTGAGTAATGGGTGGCAAGTCTCTGGCAGTCGTCACTGGCAGCAAAAGACAACTGACCTAGAGACGCGATTCATCGCATCTTTACCAATTGACGAATGACTCCTGATTAGCGACTACCCAAGAACACCTAACCCTGACAAAAACCGAAGTCCTAACAATTAAAGGCTAGCAACTAATTGCTATTTAGAGGGGGACGAAGTGACGGTAGGTGTTGGATCGGCAGCCCCAATTGCACATTCGCCCAAATTAGCCGATGTTGGTGCGAAATTTGGATTAATTACAGGTAAAACGTCGGATTCCCGAATCCAACCAATTTCTCCTTGTTTTATTGGGCGATAGGTCACTTCAGGGACGGCTCTTGGGTTTGGGGTGCCGGAATTAACTTTTTCAGGGGAAAGCTGCGAATTAGATGTAGTGAGCGTTGAGCAAACTTTCACCTGTAGCCAACTGTCAGGGTCTTGATTTCGCTGGATGGAGCTGACTTGCAAAATACTCCCATCGGAAACTAACCCGACTACAGATTGGTTTTGGGGTGCCTGGACACCACGTCGCAGCAAAACAGGAACTTCTTTTCCCTGAACGTTCTTGGTTGTGGAACGGGTGGTTTGGAGCAGCAAGCCAGCCTCTAAAGAGGGCACAGAAGTGGAAGGAGTCACAACAGGTTCTGCCGATGGAGATGAACTGGCGGCGGATGGTTCAGGGCTGCGGCTAGAGGGGGGTGTCAGCCCGATTAGAGGCTTGACCCTGTCTTGGACTTCTGGAATCAACCAATAAGCGATCGCTCCGCTGACACCTGCTAACAGAAGCAGCACTAGAAGGAGCGGCAAAGGACTCCTAGTAGTAGACTGCGGTGAAATGATCTTGGTTTTGATTCTGGAAGCAGACGGAGATTGAGAGCGCACCGAAGCCGCTGGAGCCGGAGTTGGGGCTGCGGGTGGAATGGCTCCCATCTGTAGTGCTGTGACCTGTTGCCCAGTTTGAGCTGATGCCACTTGGCAGTAGACAAGGGCTACTGTAACGTTGTCGTGCCCGTTTTTGGTGTTGCCAATTTCAATCAGCCGGGTTCCGGCGGTTGACAAATCAATCTGACCTTCTAGAATTGGCAGAATCTCTGTTTCCCAGTATTGCTCTACTCGGTCATTGTCACTCAGACCATCCGAACAGAGAAGAAAAACACCGTCTTCATCTAAAACAAAGCGCTGTACGGAGGGGTGCAGGGTTGCTGATGAACTCATACCCAACGCCTGAACGAGAGAGCCAGCGCCGGATTGTTCCACTGCATCCCGGTAGAGGGCGTATCCGAGCCGCACCTCCCGCGAAGCAATATCATCATCTAGGGTGATCTGCCGACACCCCGTGCGAGTAATCCAGTAAGCTCGACTATCTCCCACATGAGTGATATACATTTCATGAGCGTGGGCTAACGCCATCACCAACGTAGTGCCCATGCGTTGCCGGTCGAGCCGCTGTTCCGTGTCGTTGCGCTGGCTGATAACATCATTGGCAGCACAGGCAAAGTTTTCCAATTCTAGGGTAAGAGCGGTCGGATTTAAAGGATTGGCTGGATTCGCCAGCAGATTCTGTACTCGCTCTTGGATAGTTGCAATTGCCAGATGGGAGGCGACTTCCCCGCCTTCATGTCCCCCAATACCGTCGCAGACTATTGCCAAGGGAAGGGAGGGATTGGTACTGCTTGGACTGGGGGGATAGCAGGCATCCTCATTTTGCCGACGAGTTGGCCCTGTATCGCTGCGGGTGACAATTTGATAGGTGCAAGATTGCGATCGCCCAATGGTTTCCATTGCCTCATCCAACAGCCCCACCAGCTGCTCTGCCGTCTGTACGGCTCCTTGGTTGAGCTGCTGACAAACTTGTTCCAAAAATTTTCCAATGGTTGGGTGTGAAGCGGCGACCCATTTAGACCAAAGTTGACCTAAGTTTTGCAGCGTTACTGGGGAGCTTCGATCCGCCTGCAATATCAATAACCGAAGGATGGAACCTTCTACTCGCAGCAGCGCTGGTGTCAACAAACTCGACCCTACATGATTGATTTGCAGGGGTTCCCACAAATTTGCCATCTGCCATAGCCAAGTCAGTTGGCGCATTGCCGAGGCGTTTTTCCAGACGCTGGTTAGTTCTGGCATGAGGGTGCCTTCCCCGTTCCCGCAGCTGTAAATCGGTACCTGCTCTAGCAGCCAAGTTTCAGCGTTACGCTGCCCTTCTGTTGGTGTCAGAAGTCCGTATAGTTGGGGAACGTGCAGCTGATAGGGAGACAGCTTGAGATACGGCATAAGGCTGTTGGATATCTCCGGCAACATTTCCGGAGACAAAGCCGGTTTGGTATCTAAAATGATGCGATCGCTTTTCAGCAAATATCGCTCAGCAATCAGATCCCCAGCTTTGTAAGCCTCTATCCCTTCACCAACTGCCCACAAGTACCGTTTGAGCAGCGGCGTGCGGCATTTCTGACAAAAGTTATGGCTCTGGGGATTAGGAGCCTGACAATTGAGATTCGAGCAGTAAAGCGTTGCCGCAGAATTGTTCATGAAGGTTATGCGCTCCCATCAGCCTGTTGTGATTTGACTTGCTGTTACCAGAAGCTACTGAGAAAGGTAGCTCTTTCTCAATTCGCCAAATCTGAGCGTTAATCTGGATTGTAGCCTCTGACACTCAATAGATTTGCGATCGGTCAATAAAACTCATTCTTCACTTACAGAATTTTCGGTTTGCTGATAATAACGCCGCATTAGTCGAGGCCAGAGTAGCAAAAAGTATGACATCCACACAAGAATGGGAATTGAGACGCCAGCCGTTATCCAAATTGTTTTGGTTAGTGTCCAAGAGGCAGTGATGACGGTAATAGTTGTCAGCAAAATAGACCAAGGCTGACACCACCAAGGTTTATACGTCCAAGGGCTTTCGGGGTCTTTTTTATACACTAGAGGTAAAAAATAATCAAGTTTCTATTTCCAGAGTTTAGCGGTTAAGGGTCTTCTCGTGCTTGAGAAACTGACACTTCGCGTTAAATTTGAATCAGACTAGGCATGCTTTTTTAAACGTTGGGTAAAATCACTCCGGCTACCAAACTTCAACCGGGGCAGTTTAACTCCTCTTTCAACTCCTCACGAGCGAGGGGCGAAATCCTCCCCTTTCTTGGTAGAGATGGGGAGTCGAGGGTTTACATTTGTTGTCCTGCTTTGATACCGCATTGTGCCCTTTGCAGGTTCTCCGGTTTCGCCAATCAAGGATTGTTGTTCCAATTTGCTCTGTGTACTGCCACTTTCCCCAATTGCCATGCCCAAGTCCGAAGCTTATACTGCTACAGATCCACCATTTGCAGAGCTTAATTCACCTGCTAGTGCAGAAATTAAGCAATTAATTGACTCTTTAGAGGAGTCTCACCGCCTGCGTTCCAAGATGGTAAATTTGGAAACTTGGGCGCTGGCTGAAACGATGGATCATTTTCTTCCAGGGTTTTGGAGCCGCTTCTTAGAAAATCGCCGCATTGCTCTTAAGCAATTTTTGGAGCAGAAACGAGCGGCTAAATCCCAAGTTGCTGCAAATGCTCAGTCTTTGGATGGTAGCGTTATCAACTCAACTCAGCAAAATTCCTCATCTATGCAGAAACAGACAGAGAGCTGACTTACACCCACAGAAAGAGGCGATCGCACACCCATTTCTCTAATCTAATATTAGTAACATTAAGATTCAAATCTTTAGGAGTTATATGGAAAACCCACCCAAAGATACAACCAATAGAACCACTAATCCGGGCGATAGAATTTCCGATAAACCCGAAACCGTTGAAGAAAAAGCCCAGCAAATTGCGGTAGATGCGCCAGATATTACCGGCGACCATATCGTTGTTCCAACTTACTTTGAAGTGGAAGAGCCGGACGGAGAAAAGAAGGCATTACACCATGTTAAGGATGCCGAGGAAATCTCTGATGTTATTCGCCAAGCTCGCATTGATGAAAATGGGAATCGGATTTGGCGGTAAATTATCTGTAGTGACTAGTAATTAGTTGTTAGAAAGTTTTCTGATAATTAAACTCAACTTTTCTAACAACTAAAAAAGAATTACTCAGCCGATTGAGTGCTAACCTGAGGCAGTCCCATGCTGTAATTGAGAACGCGGCTACTCAGGTTGTAACTAATTTGCCCCTGCTGTAGCAGGCTTCTCAGGAAATGTTCCAAGTCGGAACCGATACGACGCAGATTATATTCTGTTAAATCTGCACCGTTGTAAGCTTCAACCATCTCATCGAATTTGCCATAAACCTGTTGCAGAGCGTCTTCGTTCCAATTAAATTCATTATCTGGATCGACATCTAGGGTTAATACATTGTCACTCTCGACGAGTTCGTTGTTCTTCACTTCAGCGGTATAGATGCGGATGTGGCGGGTTGTACACTTTAGGAGCATAGTCGTCAATAGTTTTTGGCTTACAGACATTAATAACTATTTTAAAGAATTGTAAAAGCGATCGCGCTTAGATTCAAAAGTTTTGAGTGTTGAAAGATTGAACTCAAAATTCAACACTCAGAATATTGCGAGCGCTACCGGGTAGGAATCATTCCCGTTTGCCGAGCATAAGCGAAAATCCCCCCTGCATCAATCACTGGGCCTACATCGCCCAAAGGCTGGAGAGAATAAGTTTTACCCAAGGTATGGTTAATCAGCTGATTTTGTTCAAAATCAATTGAAACTTCCTGTCCCGTTTCAAATTCATCGCACAACCGCTCAGAGGATTCCCAAGGGTAAAGTTCCCCAGTAGCGGCACAATTGCGGAAAAAGATCCGGGCATAAGACTGAGCCACTACTGCCTTAACGCCGCTAGCACCCAAAGCAATCGGTGCGTGTTCCCGTGAAGAACCGCAACCAAAGTTTTCCCCAGCAATAATGATGGGATACTGGGTCTTGATTTCTCCAGAAGCCACAAACTTTCCATAACGATCCGGCAATCCAATCAAGGCATAACTGCCCAATTTTTCGTACTCGTCAGGCTTGGAAGGAACCAGAGTCAGGTATTCAGCTGGGATAATTTGATCGGTATCAATGTTGTCATCCAAAACAAAAATTGCGCCGCGAATCAATGCGCCCATGATTCAGTTCCCGGTTTTTCCAATCTTCTGTTTAGCTATTTCACTTTATCATTCAAGAGCGCGACTGGCTGCTCTGCGACAGATAGCATCTTTGCTTGGGAGGTACCTCCCAAGCGCCTTAACAAAGCTTCGTAAGCGAATCTCCCGCTCAATGTAGAAAAAATATCTTCTGAGAGGGACATCTTGCCACAGCAAGACCCTTGGCAATCGTCTGCGCTGCTTCATGAAACTAAGAGCAAAAAAGGAGCGATCGCAGTTGCCGGTCAATTATACTACTCTGACAGAGTCTCTTAAACAAAAAGACTGATACTCTTAAATAAAAAAAGTCAGGTTGAACTACCGGCATCATTTACTCAAACAAAATGGTTGATCCGATGGATGATATCGCCAAACAAGCTCGCCAGGGGAGCGTGGCGGCGATTATTCAAATACTCAATGACAAGCTGGCAGAGGCTGGTGTCAGAACTAGAGCCATTTTTGCCGATGGTGTCTTGCAGCTTTTGTGTGAGGCAGCTACGCCAGATCAACTCGAACAATCTAGCCTGGTACAGCGCATTCGGCAGATTCTGGAATCAATTTCACCGCGAAATATTCGTCGAGTCAATATCAACAGTCGGATTGTCCGAGAGCAACAATTACTCTGGCTAGAAGAAATTCATCGAGATCCGGAGAGTCAGTTACTTTGGGCTGAAGAAATTACCCTTGCCAAGCCGAATGTTTTTCGACGTTTAGGAGAAGATTTCAAGGGACGGAAACCTGCCAAAAAAAGTCAGCCACCATTCCCCCAGCCGTCCTCCCGGTTTGTACGGGAAAAACGCCAATTCTGGCGTGGTATTGTGGGCGGTGCCAGCTTATCGTTACTTTTACTGCTGGTAGGCTGGGCACTTTATGATTGGCTAGGGCCATTTACGATTACTCGGACGCCAGTTTCTGCGCCAAACTCTTCCCCAAAGACGACGACCGCGCCAGCAACCTCTTCAGCTCCTGTAGCATCAAGCACCCAAACAACTGCATTGTCTTCGTCAGATCCTTTTGCAGACGCGGTGCGACTGGCGGAACAAACGTCAATTGCGGGGAGAAATGCTCAGACTTCTGCTCAGTGGTTGGATTTGGCGGCTAAATGGCAACAAGCTTCCGATTTAATGGCTGCTGTACCCCCCTCTGATAGTCGTTACGGAACGGCTCAGGATCGGGTGGAATCTTATCGGAAAAAGAGTGAAATTGCCCAGCAGGAAGCAAAAAAAAGGCGTTCTTAAACGTCAAACATTGTTGTTCCCTAGAAAACCCGCTGAAAATTGCTTCTTTACCGAGAAGCCGTTTTCTTCAAAAAATGAGATTCTCGTTGCTCCAATGGTTTTTCTGCCGACTACGTTATATGAGATTGGCAAGACTGCTGCGCTGGTACTACGTTAACCTCTCCTGACTCCTCTCCTTTTAAGGAAATTGAAGCGCTTACGGAGGAGGGGGAGAAAAGAAGTTACATCACTGTGATTTAGACCAAGTCTGCCATTGAGCTTGATTTAAGAAAAAGCCAATTTGGCATTCAGGTTTTAGTAGATATTTCAGTGATTTCAATCACAAAAGCCCTAACTGGAAATCACAAGAATCAGGATGTATACATCATAAAGTCATTGCCGACAGGGTCACTTAGACACAAAGATTAGCGTCACCTGATGGCAACTGGATAAATTGGATACTGACCTTGCTGAGCAAGTCGTCTAGGAGGTGCACGATGATTCTAATTCGAGAAGTGGTTCAACAAGCTCTCAGTACTGGTTTTTTGACAGTGGAAGCAGAAGAGCTGCTCCGGGAGATGCTCCAAGGCAAATATGGCTCAGAGGATCTGAAAGCTTTTATGAGCCTACAACAAGCTGCCATGTCTGGTCAGGTGACGCAAGAGTCGCGCGTGCAGCTGGAAGAAAAAATACTGGGGCAGGCTGAGTCGTTGAAACGGTTACCTACAGAGGTACTGGTTACCACTTCTAGAAATTAGGCATTTGAACTGGTAGAAATCTAAAAAATCTGGGAACCCTAGTCTATAGAAGAGTGAGGGTGAAATCTGGTTGCCCCAGTCATGGTTGTAAAAGATTGACAGCGGATTGCTCCCGACAAACGACTGTTTTTATTGCTGCCGTGCCAACGCCTCTCCCTCTATCCAGCAGAGTGTCTTTTAACCCCTGCCTTGATGTCCTCCTAATGAAGCTCGGCTAAGATGAATGATGCACAAGCGGATATGGATGCAGCCACTGCGATCGCAACGCGGATGTCCCAAGAGCTGGTCGCAAAGCGGCACGCTAGCGTTAGTAAAGCGGCTCAGGAAGAGCTGGCGGCTGTCAAAGAGCTGCAAACAGCTGCAACCCTGATGGTAGAGCCTCTCACTTCACCGATGCCCAGTCCAGTTGAACCGGGTTTTATAGAGGAATACAAGGGCGCACTCATGCATTACCCCAGCGATCGCTGCATTCACTTAGGGCAACAGATTACTCAAATCCTTCTGACAAGCTCAGCTCCGGAAGCGGTATTGCCCAAAATTGCGGAGGTGGTGGGAAGGAGTTTGCAGGCAGACGCTTGTTTTATAAAAGCGATTGCGAGCCATCAGGCGACGCCACAGGCTGCTTTTTGGTATGCAGAGGCATTTTCAGGGTCTAACGGAACATCCAACGTGGCGGAGGCGGGAACCGTTGAGTTTAAGAGCGTGCGTCCTCTGTCCTCGAAAGGATGGATGCAAGAAAATGCCGTGCTAGAAGAGATCCTAAGCGATCGCCAACCTGTAGCGATTTCGGATACTCAGGCAATTGAAACTGGACGTGCCTGGGAAGATCCGGTACGTGCCGTGCTGGGAATTCAAACCCAATTTCAATCTTCAGCAAATGGGGTGATTGTCGTCGGGCGATCGCAACCCGGCGATTGGACAGAGATTGAAAAAGAATTGCTGAAAGCTGTGTCAGACTCAGTTGCGATCGCCATTTCTCAAGTCCAACTCCAGCGACAGGTGCGTATCGCCGCCCAATACCAAATCCTGATCAACCAGCTGACCTTGGCAATTCGAGCAGGCAAAGACGTGAATCAGATTCTCCAACTCGCGCTTGCCGGTACAGCTCAAGCTTTCCAAGTTCACCGTGGCTTTATTCTACTGTTGAAATACGTCGCTCCCCCGTTGAAAAACCGTTCTTTAAAGCAGATTCCTAAAGCGAAAGTTACGGTAGTTTGCGAATGGTCTTCCCAAAGCAACAGCGAACAACCAGCAATTAAAGAAACAACCGCTTCTGTTTTACCTTCTTGGTTAAACCATTCTTTTGCTCTATCGGAGTGTCACTGGTGCCAACAAGTCTTCATGCAGTCGCCTGAGCTATTGGCGATCGCGAATCAAGCGGATCTCGCTACCAGCAACCCAGCAGACACCTCTGCCAGCCAATCCTCCGACCTGTTTAAAGAAGCCATGCCTGCTCTGCTGATGGTTCCCCTGGAAAGCCAAGGTACCGTGTTAGGGTTCCTGGTGCTACAGCATCATCAGCCTCGTTCCTGGCAATCTGAGGAATTAGAGTTAGTAAAATTAGTCAGCGCTCAGGCGAGTACAGCAATCATTCAAACGCAATCATTACGCCAAGTGCAAGCTCTTGTCGAGGAGCGTACCGCCCAGCTGCAAGGCAGTATGGAAGTGCAGGCAAAGTTGTACGAAAAAACTCGCCAACAACTCGATCAGTTGCGGCAACTCAATCAAGTGAAGGATGAATTCATCAGCAACCTGAGCCATGAGTTGAACACACCGCTCACCACGATGAAGCTAGCGATTCGGATGTTACGTCAAGCCGAACAGTCGCCAGAAAGTCGTGCTAAGTATCTGCAAATGCTGGATGAGCAGTGTACTCGAGAAATTGATTTGATCGCGGACTTACTCGCTCTCCAGAAACTGGAGTCGAAGAAATCTTCAATTCATCTGCAAAAGATAGACCTCAAACAGGTTATTCAAGAGTTAGTTGAGCCGTTTGAGCAGAAATGGGTGGATAAAGGATTAACGCTAGCCGTAGAGTTCCCCAAGCGATCGCTAATGCTTCAGACTGACGCGGATAGCCTCAATCGCATACTGCATGAACTTTTGACCAATGCTGGCAAATATTCTGAGCCAGATTCTACCGTTCATTTGCGTGCTACTCACGAGATTAATCCGCAAGGGAATCAGATTGTTCTTTACTTGAGCAACAATGGTCCTGGCATCTCGCCAGCAGAAATGGGGTATATCTTTGATAAATTCCGCCGGGGTAAAGGCATCACCGAACAAGCAATTCAAGGCACTGGGTTGGGTCTAGCTCTGGTAAAGTCTTTAGTACAGCACCTCAATGGTGCGATCGCTGTCTCTAGTTGTTCTACTGAAGATACTCACGCTTGCGAAACCTGCTTCACGCTCACCTTGCCTCAGTCTTTTGACAGCACTCAAGTCTGAAGCCAGAAACTAGACAACCAGACGCCAAATCTGAGAATTTATAAGCTGTTGCACGTTTAACTTGCATATTCTGAAAATAGGGGAAAAGTGGTGAATTCCTCTCTTCTGTTCTTGTAGCAGTTCAGACTGGCTTGCTTCGAGATTTCACGGTCTTGTAAGGGCTTACCTGCCAAGCACCCCGATTCTGACTCCTGACTTTATTAAGGGATGATATGCTCGCAAAAGCTCCACTAAAACCCCTACGTTGGCAACGAACGAAATATACTGCCCTTGCTCGTCAACTAGACATTTTTGGAGCAGCAGCAGAGTGGGTGTTTTATTTATGGTGGGATAATATCTTTAGAAATACTTCCCCTTTACATAAAAAGCGTCGGGCACAGTGGTTAGTTGAAACTTTACTAGATTTAGGTCCCACTTTTATTAAGATTGGGCAGGCATTATCTACCCGCGCAGATTTGCTGCCTCTAGAATATGTAGAAGCGTTGGGGCAGCTACAGGATCGGGTTCCGGAATTTAGTGCCGAGCAAGCAGTCGCGCTGATTGAATTGGAACTTAGTAATTCAATTCATGCTCTGTATCGGGAATTCGATCGTTTTCCGATTGCTGCGGCTAGTTTAGGGCAAGTCCACAAAGCACGGCTGCATACGGGTGAAGATGTCGTTGTCAAAGTACAACGTCCGGGATTAGAAAGGTTATTTAAATTAGATTTTCAAGCTTTGGGTAGGCTTGTCCGTTTTTCGCGGCGCTATATGCCTTGGACAAGAAAATATGAATTAGAAGCAATTTATAGCGAATTCTTTAATCTTCTTTATCAAGAGATTGATTATATTCAAGAAGGTAAAAATGCCGAACGTTTTGCTGCCAATTTCCTCGGTTATCCCCGGATTCTGATTCCGAAAGTTTACTGGCGTTACACAACCACCAAAATTTTAACTGTAGAATATTTACCTGGAATCAAAGTAAGCGATCGCAAAACTATTGAAGCCTGTGGGTTAGACCCGAAAAGAATCAACCAACTAGGAATTTGTTGTTATTTAAAACAACTTTTGCAAGATGGCTTTTTCCAGGCAGATCCCCACCCTGGAAACATGGCAGTAAGCCAGGATGGCAGCTTAATCTTTTATGACTTTGGCATGATGGCAGAACTCAAGTCCATTGCCAAGGATCAAATGATTAGGACATTTTTTGCCGTCCTAAAAAAGGATACAGACGAGGTATTAGATACCTTGATTGATATGGGTTTAGTGGTGCCTGTCGCGGATATGACTCCGGTACGGAGATTATTAACTTTTATCTTAGATAAATTCACTGAAAAACCAATTGATGTCAAAGCTTTTAGTGAAATGAGTACGGAAGTTTATGCCATGTTTGAGCAGCAACCCTTTCGCTTGCCTGCCCAGATGACGTTTATTTTGAAGGCTTTAACCACACTCGATGGGATCGCTAGGACACTCGATCCTGAATATAATCCAGTAGCAGCGGCTCAACCCTTTATTAAAAGTATCACTGTCTCTCAAGCCAAAGGAAACTTAATCGGGGAACTTGCCCGACAAGCCAAGAATTTTATTGGTTATAAATTGCGACAACCAAAAGCTTCGGAAATTTTAATCCGGCGCTTAGAAGAACGAATTGAACAGGGAGAGTTACAATTGCGAGTGCGAACCCTTGAAAGCGATCGCATCCTCAAACGGATTAATTTAGCCCTAAAAAGCCTAGTTTATGCCTGTTTAACAGGTTTTACCCTCCTGTCGGCGGCAGTGCTGCTGGCGCTACCTTCCTATAGTAGTTGGGCGATCGCTATTTTTGGTTTATCAGGTCTATGGTTCTTGGTGTTGCTACGCTCTTTATTCAATTTAGGCTTGAAAGAAAAAATAGACAAACTCACTGAAAAATAGCTGTTAGCCGTTCGTTCTTTTCTCATCTAGTAACGATGAGAATTTATTCCCTTAAATTAAAAAGGGAAAAGGCAAGAAAAACTTCTTGCCTTTTCCCTTTTGATACCCCCAGGGGAATTCGAATCCCCGTCGCCTCCGTGAAAGGGAGGTGTCCTAGGCCTCTAGACGATGGGGGCCTGCTCCGTTGCACTTTTATTAATTTAGCCAATTGAAAAGCTTTTGTCAACACCTAAACGAAAAAAATTTGAGCGGGGAGTTAAGACAGGCAATTTCGGAGTTTTGGGGCAGGAGGAGCGCGATCGCGTTAGGCTAGTGGCTGGGTAAGCAGCCAGGGTATGCGGCAATAATTTGCCGTCCCGCGATCGCGGGACGCGACCAATCGGGACGTAATTTTAGTGAAAAGCCCGATCGCGTCAGCTAGAGCTGCTAGAACAATAGTAGTCTTTAATTTCTATCTCCTCACATTCCATGCTGACCCATCACCGCAGACCTGTCTGCCTATCACTTGTATCTACTGATATGCCGGTTTGGTCTACCATTGAAACCGCTGCTACCTTATATCAAAAAGACAAACAGCGCTTTCATCTGCTGCTCACGGAACCAGAAATCCGGGATTGGGAACGCTCTGATGAAGCGCCCACTGTTGCTAAAGACCAACCGCCAGAAACTCCCAGACTTTTGTGGTTGGAAATTTCCCCTTCTAGGGTGATCATGACCATGCAGGGAAACGGCAAGTTGAGTTATCGCCATCTCTGGGAACGAGGAATTTATGGTCTTAGCCGCTATTGGTTACATAGCGAGTCCTTAGCCGCGCATGGACAGGTGCGTCTGCGAAACTTTACCAAAAGTTTGACTCTAGAAGGGCGTCTCTTGCCAGAACATCTGCGGCTGGAATATGAATTATGGTCGGAAAAAGTCCAGTTGGGGAGCTATATCCTGAATCTGGAGATTCATCATTAGTCATTCGTCCTTAGTTGCGACTCCTCAACTAAGGACGGATGACTAATGACTTCAGACTTTTAAAAAGTAAACGTTGTTCGGATAGTGCCAATCACCAGATCGTCATTCGCTGCATTATGATCGGGAGCAGTGAGCCAGATAATCCCCGGTGTTATCGCGATGTTATCTGTCACCTGGTACTGATAGAACGCTTCTAGGTGCAATGAAGTATCTGAATCCTGAATGCCCAACTGGCTAAGGCTATTAGCCCGATTTGTCACCTTTGGTTCCATGCCAACAATCACACCTGCCAAATTGCCGGTTTTTCCCAAGTCAGGAAATGCCAACGTTAAAGCCCAGTTCCAGATGTTGGCATCTCCCAGCGCGATCGCCCTCGCCGCCGTGTAGCCAACCCATCCTCCGACGACAAACCGGGGACTAATCTGAAAAGAGGCTTCTACACCGTAGGAATTGCTAACCACTGGAAACCCCAACGGAGTTAACTGATTATTCAGGTTGGCGTCATTGCTGCCAGTCTGTAGGTCATTTTTATAAGCGTGAACATAAGTCAATCCAATGCTGGCGCGATCGCTGGGTTTAAATAATACTTGCGCTAGTGCCCCATAAGAACCATTGAACAATCCGTTTCCAGATTCCGGACTATCAGCGTCCCCGGCTAAATAGCCTAAGCTCAGTTCCAGTTTGTCGTTGAAAGCATGCCGAATCCCAATACCCGCCCCTTCAACCAGGTAGTAAATGGAAGGACGGGTTCCAAAGCGAGATAAGGCACCGCTGCCACCGTCGCCATCCAGGTAAGGGTTGACGGTATTCGTAAAGCTTTCTGCATCAGCGGCATTAGCAGCAACCACGACTTCTGTATTCTTGCCGACGGGGAACTGGTAAAGCAGCTCATCAATCACGACATCACTGCTAGTATCGCCCGTAAAAAACAGGTCGCCTTCGGGAGTAAGGGTACGTTCGGAAAGCGAACCCAATCCTTCAGCTTGCAGTCGAGTTCTCAGGATATCTCGACCTGTAAAGCTAGTTTCTAAGTTTAGGCGCGTCCGATGCCCAAAGATTGCCACGTCATCGATCGGCTTGCCATCAGCATTTTCCCCAGTTGCAACGCCTGCAACCCCAAAAATCGCTTCCCCAGCAAGTTTGGTCGTGGTGGAAAATCCAATCAGTTTCAGTTCCTCAGTCCGCGCTGTTAGTTCATCGACTTTCCCGCGCAGCAAGGCGAGTTCAAGGGTATATTCTTCTTTTAAACGCTCCAATATCACTAAGTCTTCTTTAGCAATGGCGTCTCCGTTCGCCACAGGCAGTACCTGGCTAATTCGGTTGAGGGCAAGATTTAGGGCAGCAGCGAATTCATAGCGGCTCAAGGCTCGATTGCCCCGAAAGGTGCCATCGGGATAGCCAGCAATGACCCCATATCGCTCTACTAAAGACCGTAGCGCCTCATACGCCCAGTCACCTGGTTG
Organism: Coleofasciculus sp. FACHB-542; assembly: GCF_014695825.1. Lineage (NCBI taxonomy): Bacteria > Bacillati > Cyanobacteriota > Cyanophyceae > Coleofasciculales > Coleofasciculaceae > Coleofasciculus > Coleofasciculus sp. FACHB-542. Next base: position 17,149 of record NZ_JACJPB010000022.1, read on the forward strand.
AGCATCCTTTAGCTGGGAAACGTTGGTGACTTGGTTCATGCGGTCATCAACAGAGTCTTCCTGCGCCGAGTCTGGCTGAGCGTAGCCATCAATTTGTTCTAAAACGCTGGATGATGACTCCGGGGGGTCATCGACGGGCATGACAACTTCTGGAGTGTCAACAGGAACGGGATTTTCTGGCGTTGTCGGAATTTCAGACGCGATCGCTTTCCCACTGACAATCAGGATTGCTCCTAAAACTGCTGAGCTTAGCCACTGAGAATTCCTGAGGATTTTGCACATCTCTACTCTTCACACCACTTAAGCTTCTTCCCCATTGTTCATTGTCAAATGCTTTCTAACATGACAACAGAGAAGATTTGTTTTATTTCAGCCAGAGTGTTCCGTCGTTGAAATTTCAGACGCGATCGCATCCGATGAAACAACCAGAATCATTGCGATCGCAAGCAGGAATCGCTGCTAAAACAAAGAGTAGAAGCACTACTCTATAAAATCACCATGACACCGAAAACAACGCGCCGTGCTTTCTTAGCCACTAGCATAGCTGTAGCAGGAGGAATTGTCGGCACTGCGGCGTTGAAAGAAGAGCGGACGCCTGCGGAGTCATCTCCAACGCCGGTGACAGCAACCATACCGGAACGGGAATTGGGAAGTACTGGGGTGCGTCTCCCGATTCTCGGTTTAGGGGGTGCTGGACAGACACCATTATCCTGGGAAAATTCGGAAGAGAAAGCGATCGCGCTCGTTGAAAAAGCTTTAGCTCTTGGCATTCGTCACTTTGATACAGGGGCAAGCTATGGCCCTAGTGAATATTATCTAGGAAAAGTTCTACCTGCACATCGAAGTAGGTTGTTCCTAAGCAGTAAGACGGCTATCCGCGACCGAGATGGGGCTTGGCGAGAGTTGGAGCGCAGTCTCAAACGTCTGAATACAGATTACCTTGACCTGTGGCAACTCCATCATGTCTCTTTTGAGCCAGAACTAGACGAAATTTTTGGGCGTAGCGGTGCAATTCAGGCTTTGGAAGAGGCAAAACAGCAAAAGTTAGTGCGTTTCGTTGGCATCACCGGGCACCACGAACCGGCAATTATCGCTGAAGGCTTGCGCCGCTATGCCTTTGACACAACACTTATTCCCATAAATGCTGCGGATAAACACCATCCACGCCCGTTTATCCCCGCAGTGCTACCAGTGGCGCGTGAGAAAAAGGTGGGTGTCATTGCCATGAAGGTGCCAGCTTATGGGCGTCTCTTTAAGCCAGGAGTGTTGGATGGAATGCATCAAGCGTTGGGGTATTCGCTGTCAGTCCCAGGAGTCCATTGTGCAGTCATCGCCGCTGAAAATCCTTCACAGTTGGAGTCAAATGTCAAGGTAGCGCAGGCATTCCAACCACTTGCTGAGAGAGCGATCGCAGAAATTGAGCAACGCACTGCTGCTGCTTGGGAGGATAATACTTTCTTCCGCGCTTGGACTTGATTGTTTTAACCGCAAAGGACGCAGAAAAATTCGCCCTCACGACGATTACCGAACCTCACTATCGAAAAAACGGCGATGAAAGTCGCACGACGCCTTAATGCTATGTATGCACTGTCAAAACTAGGCAAGCAATTTTACTAACGTTTATCTTGATTTACTTATTGAGAATAATTGACAATAAATGAACAGAGTTTTATACTCTTCTGGAATTATTTACAAACTTTCCTCAATTGATCGGCGCGAACCGTCGATCGTGTCATGCCGAAGAACCCACTACTATTACTACAACAAGGAAAACCTTTGAGCCGCCGCAAACTGCTGGCACTCGGATTAGCAGGAGTCGGTGTGACTGGTGCAGCGTTAGCCGGAGGTAATGCTTTACGCTTGGCTTTACCCGGTCTCAATAAAAAACGAACGCTCCCAGCAAGAGTGCCACCAGTTGCCAGCGATACACCCGCCGATCCGAGTGGCTTAAACCCCATGACGGTGTTGCGAGATTTTGATTATGGCACGATTAAGCAGGAAAATGGACGGGCAATCCGGGAATTTCGGATTGTTGCGGAGAATTCCATGCTACAGCTCAATAGTGCGGTTTCTTATAACACCTGGACTTTCAACAATCGCGTACCAGGGCCAACATTACGGGCAAAAGAAGGCGATCGCATTCGCGTTCTTTTTCTCAACCAAGGGGGACATTCCCACTCGATGCACTTTCATGGCTTCCACCGCTCTGAGATGGATGGAGTGCGTCCAGTGCGCCACGGAGCCGCAACGATTTATGAGTTTGACGCAGAACCGTTTGGCGTGCATCTGTACCACTGTCACACGGAGCCTGTGACGCGGCATATTAGCAAAGGTCTGTACGGAATGTTTATCATCGACCCTCCTGAGGCTCGTCCACCAGCAGATGAGATGGTGTTGATGATGGCTGGCTATGACATCGATGAGGATCGGAAAAATGAACTGTATGCCTTTAATGGTTTGCCTGACTATTACATGATGCACCCGATCCCGATTTACCAGAATCAACTGATTCGCCTATACGTTCTGAACATGATTGAGTTCGATGTAGCGGCGACGTTTCACCTGCACGCCAATATGTTTCAGGTGTATCGCACTGGGCGTACTCTAACTCCCAGCGAAGAAACAGATGTCATCACGATGGGTACCGCTGAGCGGCATATCCTAGAATTTTCCTTCCGGTACCCGGGGAAATATATGTTTCATCCCCATCAGGATGAGATGGCAGAACATGGTTGTATGGGTCAGTTTGAAGTAATGGGTTCCGCTTAGTAGAAATTTTCGCAAAAAGTAGTTGATATAGTTTTGCAACTACTAGATAATAAACCCCGGAATCTGAATAAAAAAAATGTCTCAAAACTCTTCAATGATGCCTTCTTTTCGGTCTTTATCTTATACCGTGGCGATCGCTGGTTTAATCGCTCTTACCAGCTGTGGGAATGCCCCAACCACCGACAACACCGCATCCCCAGCAGCGAGTCCCTCGACCGCAGCTTCTTCCCCTGCAAGTACCACAGAAACGGCTGCTCACAATCACAGTAGTGGTAAGCAAATCAACATTAACACGGCTATTCTCTCCGAGTTAGACAAATTAGAAGCAAAATTAGGCATTCCAGCACTGTCTAATAAAATTCAAGCAAGTCGTCCCTACGGCAGTCCTGAGGAATTAGTCACCAAAAAAGTAATTAGCCAGGAGCAATATGACCAAGTGAAAGACATGGTCACGATTCAGGATGTGGTGCTAACTGGGGAAGCCAAAGACGTTGATTATATGACCAAGTTAGGCTTAATGAAAGGTCATCTCTTGGTTGCTAGAGAACTTCTGGATCAACAAAAACCCGACCAAGCCGAACCTCATATTGGACACCCGGTAGAAGAAATCTACGTGGATGTAGAAGACCAACTCAAGGAACGCAACGTCAAAGAATTTAAGACAACTTTGATTGGCCTGCAAGATTTAATAAAGTCCAAACCCAAGGATGCCAGCGTAAAAACGAGTTTCACTCAGTCCACAGAGGCTGTGGACGCGGCAATTCAGGCTTTACCCGAAACCCAACGCCAGTCTCCAAAATTTGTGCTACAGACGATCAACGGGTTGCTGGATGCGGCGAATGCAGAATATGGAGCCGCGATCGCTAACGGCAAAATCTCCGCTGCGATTGAGTATCAAGACTCGCGGGGGTTTGTTAACTACGCCGACACTTTGTATAAAGGGATCGCCGATAAAATGGTTAAAGAAAATCCGGAAGCCCACAAAGCGATCGCAGACAGCATGACCCAGTTGAAAACTGCTTGGCCCTCCGCTATTCCCCCGGCTGCACCCGTAAAGACTCTGGAGGAAGTAAACCAGCTAATCAAGACAATTGAGAAAAACGCTCAAGCTGCGATCGCGAAGAGTTAACCAATCTAGGACATCACCGAAAGCATGAAAGAGCTTGACCAAAAAAAGACTATTGACCTGCTGAACACAATCATGGAATTTGAGCTGGCAGGAGTGGTGCGTTATACCCACTATTCCTTGATGGTAATTGGCCCCAATCGAATTCCGATTGTGGAATTTTTTAAATTGCAGGCAACTGAGTCTTTGACCCATGCCCAACAAGCGGGAGAAATTCTGACAGGTTTAGAGGGACATCCTAGCCTACGAATTGCTCCCATTGAGGAGACTTATAAACATTCGGTGCAGGACATTTTGCGGGAAAGCTTCAATCATGAAAAGAAAGCGCTAGACCTCTATAAAACCTTGCTAGACACGGTTGCAGATGCCAGCATTTACTTGGAAGAATTTGCCCGCACGATGATTGGCACCGAAGAAATGCACACCATAGAAATCAAAAAGATGTTGCGCGACTTTAGCTAATGGGTAATGGGTAAGCAGAGTTTTGAGTTTTAAATATTGAGCTTTGAGCTAGAAGAAAGTTCTAACTGCGGTTCTCGGTTATGTGAGGTACATTCTCAAAACTGAAAAGCTTGATCATCGTGAATTTTGGCGTACCTCACTGGTGCAATAACCGCGATCGCTCAAAACTCAAAACTCAGATGAGATAAACTCTTGCCTCTACAACTTTTTTTTCCCAATTGCTTACTACCAATTACCAATCGTCATGGATTTTAGTTCTGCGCTACCTACCTTTGCGATCACCCTCCGCGAAGGCGTTGAAGCCGCCCTCGTTGTGGGGATCGTGCTGGCTTGCTTGAAAAAAGCCAAGCAGAGTTCCCTGAATCCTTGGGTTTATGCGGGTGTTGGGGCTGGGCTTGCCGCCAGTGCCGTAGTCGGCGTTCTGTTAGCCTGGATAGCTCAAGCGCTCTCGAAATCCAATCAACCCTTTGCACCCGTCCTGGAGCCACTTCTGGAGGGTGTATTCAGTGTAATCGCGATCGCGATGCTCAGCTGGATGCTCATCTGGATGACTCAACAGGCACGCTCGATGAAAGCATCTGTCGAAGGAGCCGTTACATCGGCTCTGAGGCAAAAAGGGGGTTCGGGTTGGGGTATTTTCAGTCTAATTTTCATCGCAGTTCTGCGGGAAGGTTTTGAAACTGTTCTCTTTATCCTTGCCAAATTTCAACAAGGTTTAATTCCAGCTTTGGGTGCCTTGGCTGGCTTAGGAGTTGCTGCTGGGATTGGTGTTGCTTTATTCAAGTGGGGAATTCGGATTAATATCCGCCTATTTTTCCAGGTGATGGGCGTTTTATTGATCCTAGTTGTTGCAGGTTTAGTCGTATCCTCGTTGAGCCATTTTGACTCAGCGCTCGCTACATTAGCTCAAATGGATCGGAAGTCAGAAGCTTTGTGTTTCTACTACGAACGGTTTGCTAAAAATCCCTCTTGTATTTTGGGACCAATTGTTTGGAATACGACCCAAATTTTTCCCGATGACAAGTTTCCTGGCCTACTTTTTAGCGCCTTGTTCGGATATACCGATAAGCTCTACGTCGTTCAAGCAGTCAGTTACCTGCTGTTTTTGCTGACTATTGGGGGCATTTATTTCCGCAGTATTACCGGACCCACCAGTGTAGCCGCGGCAAATGGTAAATCGGCACAAAAACCGATTAGCTATCGGCAAGAATAGCGCCAATTGCAAGATTCTAGAGATTGGTATAGAGGTAGTCATAGAAAAACCCGTTTTCTTCTCAGAAAACGGGTTTTTCTATTTTCGGATTGTTTTAGCGACATACCGATTGTCCCACCGCTTCAGGGTGACAGGAACAATAAGTCCTTTGCAAAAATGAGCGATCGCCAGTTGCTAAGCAGGAAAGTTTAGCCCTAGAAAAGAAATTGCTACTCTCTTTAGTCACATAAAGGTTAGCTTATCTCTCTTGCTCAACTCCGAAGTGCTTTGGCAGCAGGACAAAAGCATTAAACTCTGGCAGATGCACAGGAGAATTCTTAAGCACTACCTGTGAAGGCGACTTCTGGAAATTTTGCCTGAGCATCAGACATAGAACGGCGTTTGCCTTCTTCTTGCCAGTAGTTAATCACTTCTGTCGCTTTGTTGAGCAACGCGACGCGCTCTTGATCGGTAATCCAATGCTTGGCTTCCAACTCATTTTTTAGCTGTTCCCAAGCATCGTTCCGAGGCCAAAAAAAGTAAGATGTCAGAGGGCTGGTGCCTTTGCCTACTACTTGGTCAACTGCTAGTGCTACGTTCTCTTCCAGCCAGAGAACCTTTAAAATAAACCTCGACAATCACACCTCCAGGGAAGTCCCAGGCTTGTTGAATACTGTACAAACGATTATTTTACACCTAGGCGATCGTGGATAGCTATGTGTTTGCTCATCGAATATTTTAATTGGGATTGGGAGGTGCTTTGCAGTGGTTCAAGAATTTAGTTGCCTAAGTTTAGTCGTTTTCGATATTGACGGTGTAGTGCGAGATGTTGGGGGATCTTACCGACGGGCGCTAGCTGATACTGTGGAGCAGTTTACGGAGGGTGCTTACCGACCAACCCCAGAGGAAATTGACCATCTGAAGTTGGAAGGGATGTGGAATAACGATTGGGAGGCATCCCAAGAGTTGGTCTATCGTTACTTTGAAAGCGCTGGACAGAAAAGATCGCAACTAAGCCTTGATTATGACGTTTTGGTTGCTTTTTTCCAATCGCGGTATCGCGGGCCAGATCCACACCATTGGACGGGTTATATCTGCGATGAACCGCTGCTATTACAACCGAGCTATCTAGAGCAATTGACAGCGGCTGGGATCCCCTGGGGCTTTTTTAGCGGTGCTACCCGTGGATCGGCTAATTATGTCTTGGAGCAACGCCTGGGTTTAAAGTCGCCGTTGCTCATTGCGATGGAGGATGCTCCGGGTAAACCTGACCCAACAGGGCTGTTTGCGGCAGTACAAGCGATGGAAGAAAGATCGTCGGTTCCCCCCTCAACCCCGGTTATTTATGTGGGAGATACGGTTGCTGACATTTACACGATAGAAAAGGCGCGATCGCTTAGGGTCTCCCAAGGAGAATCGCTCCACCCTGACCGTCGTTGGATTGCAGTGGGCATTTTGCCACCCCACGTTCAGGAAAACCAGCAACAAAAGGATGCTTATGCAAATGCTCTCAAGGCTGCTGGTGCTGCTGCGATTTTCAGCAATGTACAGGAATTGACACCCGTGCAGATTTTACAACTGGTCAATTCACCAGAATGAGCGAATCGTGTAGCAGCGGGCGAGTGGGTATTGCTTCATACGAATGGGTGAGCGGTTAAGGTGAGTTTAAATACACCTAGCAGGGCGAAGGGGAAGCGGGGCTGCCATCAGTAGATTGGAACAGTAGAAACAACACTTCCCAGGAAAATTCATCATGCAATCAACCAATCAATTTGAAGCCATGACTCCTCAAGCCGCTGCTACCAATGCGATTAAAAAGCCAGTTCTGCGTAGAGGTTCCCGCGATCGCGCAGTGGTAGAACTCCAACAACTACTCGCTCATTGGGGCTATTATGCCACTCCTTTCGATGATGTGTTTGACCTCCCCGTCGAAAATGCCGTGAAAGCTTTTCAACACCGCGTCTTTCTAGTAGAAGATGGGATTGTTGGCGCTAAGACGTGGCAAGCTCTTTACTCTGGTGCCCCTGTTGATATGCCGGAACTGAGACTAGGTAGCCGTGGTGAAGCAGTGAAAACCCTTCAGAAAGTCCTACAGTTGATTCCCGATGGTATATTTGGGTCAATTACCCAGAATACTGTGAAAAGCTTCCAAAGCTCCCGTGGCTTGGTAGCGGATGGAATTGTCGCTTCTCGCACTTGGTTTGAGTTGAGCAAGCTACCTCACTAAGAAGTTGTTGCATCGGGATGTGGTGGCGCTCCTTTTTTACCTGCATCCCTCGCACCGAATTGGAACTTTCAACCAGCGCGATCGCTCTATAAGTCTAAGGGCGATCCGCTGTGCTTTTCGTGCTGGTTATTTAATCGGGAGTCTCAACTGTGCAGAAAATCGATAAATTTTTACTCAGAATGCAGCTTCTGACCGCAGAGAGTGTGCGGAGCGGGTATCGCCATCTATATTAAGAAACGACCTGTAAAATTCTGCAATTACTGCCCATATTTCAGCAGATGTGCAAAATTTCTTCCCATTCGTCTGTTATTTTTATGTTTTCTGCTCAAACTAGGACTTTAGTTGGTACGATAGGCGCGATCGCCACAGTCATCGCTACGAGCGTTACAATTCCACCAAGCAACATCAAGGCATACGCGGCTCCAATCGATGCTTCTGTTGCAGTAGCGAACTTAAACGCTTGGGAAAACGCTCAACTAGAACGCACCCTCAGAGGGCATTCAAATTGGGTAAATGCTGTCGCCATTAGCCCTGATGGAACAACTTTAGCCAGTGGCAGTTCTGACAACACGATCAAACTTTGGAATCTTTCCAGCGGACAAGAAATTGGCACCCTTACCGGGCATTTCAAACCAATTTTCACAATTGCATATAGCCCCAATGGGCAGCTTCTCGCTAGCGGATCTCAGGATAATACAATCAAAATCTGGAATCTTGCTACAGGTCAAGTAATCCGCACTCTCAGGGGGCATTCTAGCTCCATTGATTCGGTCGTTTTCAGTCCTGACGGGCAGTTTATTGCCAGTGGAGGTAAGGACGACACGATCAAGATTTGGAATCTGACTTCCGGCGAGCAAATTTTAAGCCTCACAGGTCATGCTAATGGGATTGATGTTGTTGCCTTTACCCCAGATGGGCAGACCCTCGTGAGTGGTTCTGAGGACAAAACGATCAAAGTTTGGGATTTATCTACAGGTCAAGTCATCCGCACCTTGAGAAAACATACAAATGCGGTTCATTCCTTGGCAATTACCCCAGATGGACAGACACTTATAAGTGGGGGCTTTGACAAAACTATCTACCTTTGGGATATGACCACATGGCAGCTCAAAGGTCGCCTGAGAGGGCATGCAGACATGGTTTATGCAGTTGCTATTAGTTCGGATGGACAGTTTCTCGCTAGTGGTAGCGAAGATAGAACAATTAAAATTTGGAGCCTAAAAACTGGGAAACAAATTACAACGCTGACGGGTGATTCTAGTGCAATTTATTCCCTCTCTATCAGCCAAGATGGACAGACGATTGCAACGGGTAGTTATGACAAAAACATCCGAATTTGGCGAACGCAGGGACTTTAAATTGAATAGCTAAAAACTAAAATCTGGGCTAAAAGCTTAAACCCATTGAAGCGAGTTTTAGCTTCCCCAGGAAACTTTTAGCTTGACCAATGCTATAAATGTCGCTCGTTGACGTACATCTTGAATCGTCACACTTGAGAGGCATACCTGCAAAAAAAAGGCTTAAGCATTATGCTTAAGCCTTTTTAAATTTAAGACGAGTAACTGAAACTAATTGCGCTTACAAATTACTCAGCCCTTTTTGTCTCAGCTTTTTCAAGGAAAAACTAAAAAGGTTTAGCTTCAAAGCTTAGTAGCGGCGAGAAAAGCTGTTGTTTCCGCGACCACCACCACCAGAGGGGCCTCTATCTTCTTTGGGCTTCGCCTTGTTAACTTTCAAGTCGCGACCCATCCATTCAGCGCCGTCAAGCGCTTCAATGGCAGCTGTTTCTTCAGCTTCTGTACCCATTTCTACGAAACCAAAGCCACGTAGACGACCTGTTTCCCGGTCAGTGGGTAGCTGGACGCGCTTTACAGAACCATACTCTGCAAAAACCCCAGTTAGGTCTTCTTGCGTAACTTCGTAGGATAGATTGCCTACATAAATAGACATAGATTGTCTCCAAAATCAGAGGGGTGAAGAGATTTGAATTTCGGAGAGAAGCCTGTCAAGACCAAAAGGAAAACACCTATCAATACTATAAACAAACACTGCAACCGAATTTATTCTCACTTATTACGGTAGCACAACAGATTCTGGAATGGGGCTTTTGGTATCTAAGTTTTCCCCAACTAATCTTTAAAGTTTGACCGAGTATAGCTTCTAGCTAATTTCCCGGATTCGGAAAAGTCCGAGCGATCGCTTTCCTTGCGACTACATACTTCTAAGAAATTTGCAACGGTAACATTACATAAATTTTCTAATTCTGGGCACACAGGTAAATCAACAACGTCTCAGTGTAAAGCAACACATTTTTGTAGTGTGCGTTGTGTCCCAATTTACTAAAATGACAAATCAGCAAATTTCCGCTAAGGTTTTCACGGTGCTGATCGTGGTGGCAACGATTGGCGTTTCTGCAATGCCTATGTTTAAAGCAGTATCTCAGCCGCCTGTCATTCCATCTACCTTAACGGCTCAAATACCCACCAACACTTGGCAAAATGTGCGACCGATTCGCACCATCGAGGCTCATTCAGGGAGCGTGGGAGCGATCGCGATCGCTCCCAACGGACAGCTAATGGTTAGTGGTAGCGATGATGGCACGATCAAAGTATGGAATCCGAAAACGGGTCAACCAATTCGCACCCTAACTGGGCATACTGACACCATTTGGGCACTTGCGATTAGTCCTAATGGGCAAACCCTCGCCAGCAGTAGCGCGACCAACGATGGCTCGCTAAAACTGTGGAATTTAAAAACTGGCAAGGTAATCCGGACTATCACGCGGGATTGGTACGTTAAATCTCTCGCCTTTAGCCCAGATGGAGAGCGCCTTGCGATTGGTAGCTGGAACATGACTGCACGGAACGCAGAGATTGAAGTGTGGAATGCACGCACGGGTAAATCGATCTATAGCTTCCAGGGATCTCCTCAGTCGAATTTAATGGTCGCCTTTAGTCCCGATGGAAAAACTCTCGCTAGTGGGAATGAAGACAGTACGATCCAAGTATGGGATCTTAGGTCAGGCAAACCCATTCGCACCATCAACAATGGAGAGGCTGTCAGAGCGATCGCTTTTGGTCGAGATAGCAAAACCCTTGTCAGCGAGACTTATAACCAAATCGTCAAAATCTGGAATCTGCAAACCGGCGAACTCATCTCTACACCGATTAAGGATTCAGGCACCGTTTTCGTGAATGCTGTTGCTTTGCATCCAAATAATCGGATACTTGCAAGTGCATTAGGCGGATCGGAAGGCAGTTTAAACTTATTTGATTTGCAAACTGGTAGTGTAATCAATCCTCTTACAAGGTCTTTTAACGTTATCTCCTCACTCGCATTCACCCCAAACGGGCAGACTCTTGTTAGTGGTAATTTTGACGGAACACTTACCTTCTGGGAACCCCAATAGTTATACTTTTTCACTTTTGCCTGAAGTGAGATTGGCATCGCTTCAGGCTCTATTTCCCTTCTCTTGCGTAGGAAAAGCCCGACTCTAGACACATTGGTTAAGAATGTTATAGCCATTGCCAAGAGTGTTAGGACGCTGCCTGTTTAAGAACAGATTCGATTGCCTGTCTAAGGCAGCCAGAGCTAGATAAGTCGTTACGAATTCGACTTTTGAGCCAAGC